>CALIHL010000131.1 GCA_938022935.1 uncultured Saprospiraceae bacterium | reverse complement strand
ACATCAGAACAGAGGCACCTAAATACCCATAAGAACTACCCTTCCGACTTCTGATAAGGTTGTAGGCGTAGCTTCAATGAAAGCTCATGAGAGCCATTGTTGTATTGCTGAAACTTGTGAAGCGATAGGTTATACGAGTAGTGGAAACCGAAGTTGCTTACTTGAGTACCGATTAAGAAGCCTATTCTTTTTTCACCACCTACTGAACCTGTGATACCAGCTGTCAACTGCTCATTAAGAAAGTCAGCTTTCAAGTTGATATCTACGTGAAATGGTACATATAATAACTTCTTAGCGTATATCGATGGCTCAAATGTTATATCCTTATTAGGTATATCTAATCTGTAGCCTAATGAAGCTATAAACCCTATCTCTGAATCCTGACTATCACCATCACCACTTAGCTTCTGACTAATAATCGATGGAAGAGTAAGTCCATAACTGATCTTACCATCATATAATCCATAGACACCGATACTTGCATCCAAATAAGAGTAGCCATCTAATCTTTCTACAATCTCCTGATCAGATCGATCAACAAGAGAGTTGAGTAGCTCATTGTTACTTAACCTATGTTGGACATATTCGCCAGAGATACCAAAGCCTAGTTTATTCTTAGGAGAGTCTATAGTATATGACAAGTTCAATATCCCTTTGCTTGTACCAAAAGCAGCATAGCTGTCGCTCATACCGATGATACCAAGGCCGATTCTATTGCCTATGGCTCCATCGTATCCAAAAGCGAATGTTCTTGGAGAACCAGGGAAGGTCGCCCAAGTATTGCGATAGATACCGATCACCTGGCTATAGTCGTTCTGACCTGTTGCGCCTGGGTGCAGTAAGAACGGAGTCAAGTGGTACTGAGTAAAGACAGAACGCTCACCAAATAATCTACTTTGACCCGTAAGCATAGATGCTGACAAGAAAAGTAATATAAAGGCTATATATAATTTCTTCATAATTGTCCTTTCAAAAATTGTATCCAATTAAGGTTTGGCGGTTATCTTAATATTGAAACTGTTCCTCTAAATAAATCTCGTGACCCTGCACCTCCTGTAGTCAACACCCACATATATCCACCTTATGGAAGCGGGCTACCTGACATATCTGTACCATCCCAGTCATTGGTGTAGTTATTGGCTTCCATCACACAGTTACCCCATCTATCAAATACTGCTAAGCTGTTCGGTTGATTCTCTGGATCATTAACACATGGTATAATGAACAAGTCATTGACTCGATCGCCATCAGGTGAGATGATTGATCGACCCTCACATAATCCAGAAGGAGGTAGATCAGTACATTCTGGTGAAAACTCCAGATCTTCAAACATTACCTGACAACCATTCTCATCTTGAACGACAACTGTGATAGGATCTGATCCTACACCTTCAATCTCATTATCTGTGCTTTGTGTCCCAACGCTTGGCGTAAGACTATATACTCCGGTACCACCAGTAAGGTTTAATCTTAATATACCATTATTACTTCCTGTTGGGCAACGCACTTCATCAAATGAGTCCAAGACAATCGCATCTGGCTCCTCGATCATAAATGTTTCTTCAAACACATTGCCACATGCATCTGCTATGCTGATCGTATGTTCTCCTGCTGGAAGATTATTTACGGGAAGTGTAACTACATCGCCATTCAATCGTATCTCTATAGCTCCGTCATCACAACCTCCTTGGACCATACCATCCAAGATCCCGTCTGAGGCACCATTACAGCTTACGCCAAATCCATTATATCTCGAAGTAACCGCATCAACAATATTAGATCCTGATATAAAGCCTTCGCTAACTGTAAATGTCTGAGTCGACATACAGCCATCGCCAGCACTAATCTCTACAGAATACTCTCCTGGAGCTAAACCTGAGATAGTGGAAGTTGTCTCTCCGTTGGACCATAGATACGTAAGCGTCGCACCAGCACCTGGGTTCAGGGCGATACTACCATTGGGCATGTTAGGATCTGAAGAATTAGTAACCACTGGACTTACAGCTATATTATCACCTTGTAACACAATGTCGGCCACTTGCGCACAACCATTGTCATCAGTGACTGTGACTCTATAAGTAGCCGGTCCGAGTCCTGTAACTGTTGGATTAGGTGGTAAGCCACCTGACCACATATATTGATAGGCACCAGAAGCTGTTGTTCCACCGGACACCCTAAGTGATATCTGACCTGTACCGGCACAAGCGTCTCCTAATATATCTGACTCAATTACTATAGGAGCAGGATTAGCTAATGTCACGGTTGTAGATCCAGAGTTACCTCCTTGATCCGAAGCCGTCAGCTCATATGTTTCACCTGGTGCGCTTAGAAGGTTACAATTAAGTGTGATCTGTCTTTGATCTGAGACCCTAGTCCATAGGCACATCACTGTTCCTACAGCATTAGGAAAATCTACTGTTACACCACCATTAGTATTATTATTACATGTAGGTTGTCTCACCTCTACTAAGCTTATATCTAAATCCCCACCAACTGTGCCTCCACAGCCAGTAACTGATATGTTACCATTATTAAGATCTACATCAAGTACTTCATTGTTCGGACCGATGATCTCGATCGGAATATTGTCACTTATAAATGATACACTACTGCCAGCAACTGTACACGGATTAGGAGCAGAAAAACACAGTTGAAATATCGATGTGCCATCTGCTACAGACTGTGCTGAAGTTGGATTCCATAGTACTCTTAATCTATTATTTCCGGAAGGGACAAACTGAGAACTCCCTAAACTTGGCAAATTGAAGTTGCGCACTTCCGTAAATGACACAGCCGCAGGATCCCACTGAAATGCAAATCCCATACCTTGGATACCTTGAAATCCAGTAACTGTAACATCCAAACAAGCTGTCTGTCCAGCAGAAATCGTTGCTGAAGAAAGAGACATACTTAAGTCGCCTCCTCCAGTATTCATGCCTGTCACGCTGATACGTCCAGGATTAACAAAAAACTCTAGTGCTTGGCCGATCTCACTTGAAAACTCAATCGGGAAATCTTGCAAGCTTGCAAAAGCTATAGCACTGCTTGTTCCTTCAGCTCCAATAACATCAAAGCACAGTTCAAAAAGAACTGTATTGTCTGCAAGTGTGACAGAAGGAGTACTAAAGTCGGCTTGCCAAAGCACTTTTAACTGCCCACTACCACTATCGGCATCACCGATATCAACACCACTCAATCCTCCTTGGTTAACACCTGTATACCTTAGTACGGCTGGGTCAAAAGTGACACCCGCTTGAAAAGCTCCTATCACATCAAAGTCTCTGGTTGTTATAGGTATGCATATCGATCCTGCTCCTCCAGTAGAGATATCACCTGCTATCAATCCGACGCCCGTACTTCCACTACCTCCAACAGTGAAGGTGGCATCATTGATCGAGAAGTCAGTAACACGACCATCCGCATTAGCAATCTCAATAGGAAAGTCTTGATTGTCTACAAATCTTACAGAAGTTCCTTGACCAGAGCTTCCTACTACCTCAAAGCACATCTCAAATAATGTGGTTCCATTAGCCAAGGTCACGGCTGATTGGTCAAAAAGCCATAATATATTAATGGAGCCTTGGTCTTTTAGTGCATCGTTAGCATTGACCGATTGTAGTCCTCCATCACGGATCTCGGTGAATCTCAAAACAGAAGGGTCCCAATTAAGGCCCGTCTGAAAACTGAATATATTGTTGAAGTTATCTGCAGTAACAGGTATACATATAGTCTCTCCTTGTGACGCAGTGACATTACCAAGTGTGAAGCTTAAGTCGTCTCCGCCACCATTGTTACCTTCACATGAAGAATCATATATCGCTAAGTTACCCCCAGTTGCAGTGGCATCTAAGATCTCAAAGTCATTATTGACCACCTCTATAACTCTTGGCGTATTGGATATCTGTATCTGGGTAGATCCACATAAACTCCCTACACCATTAAGTCTTAAGGTGAACAAACGCGTGCCATCTGGAAGGGTTCGAGGCGCTGTGTTAGGACCACTCCATGACAAAGTCAATTGGCCATCTTGTACAACGACCGCATTGTCAGGTGTACCAATCGATCCACCATCAAAAGCATCAAGATCATTTGTGACATTCTCTATGCTATTAAAGCTATATACTGAAGCATCCCAGTTAAAAGAGAGCTGCATGGAGATAATATCGTCGAAGCCCGAGATGAGGACATCTACATCTACTGTTCCACCTGGCGTACTTAGTGAATCTGAACCAAATGAAAACTCAACTTGAGCTTTAGCAGTAAACATCACACTTAGCGATAGTAAACAGGCGAGTAAAACTTTATTCATATCAGGGGATTATCCTATTTATTAGCAAAAATAATAATGTTTTTATCAACCCAAAATGGTTAGTGCTCAAAAGGCCCTATTTCGCGACGAATAGAGCCTTTTGAAGAATAACTAAACCATATTTAGTCATTCGTCGAGAAAGTATGTAGGTGTTTAACAGCTATAAAACTATCATCTTTCGAATCAAAGATCGCTGTTGCGTATGGATCTGATAGTAGTATATACCCTTAATTAGACCTATATCTTGCCTATTGATACTTATCTGGTGGCGCCCAGCAACATAACTATTGCTCAGACTATAAATTCTCTTACCGTTGATATCAAAGAGTTCAAACGCAACATCTTCTGATTTAGGTATCTCAAACTCTATTAAAGTCTGGTCCAAGAAAGGATTAGGTCTATTCTGGTGTAGTATTATCTCATTACTAAGTTGATTATCAGACATATTGATCTTCAATGGAGTCAACTCATCATCATATATCTCACTCGCAAACTCTGTAGAAGGTAACAACTGGATGTTATCTTTCTCAAATATAGATAACTGATCTATGGCAAATGTTACCTCAAGCACAACATCTCCTTTATCATACGTATGCGGGACAGATCTCGCAACAGATACCAACAACTTGCCATCTTCATCCGATATCATACCATCAACGATAGCAACATTATTTCCTTTGACATTGATCATTCTTAGTGACGAATCATCGTAGTTCAACCCTATCTGATATCCTATAGAGGAAATATCCTCTGAAGCGATCACCTGGTAAACAATCTGACCATTTTCAAATGAAGTGTTGTGTACAAACTTGTACGACTCATCACTTCTCGAAGATGCAAAACCACTATTAGCAATTGCATTAGAATTAAGATCTCCAACTTTGATGGCAATCATATCCTGAGTCAAAGACTGCTGGATAGATCCAATATTGACTCCATCCGTAAATGGGAAAGGTGAAGTTGGGTCTGAGAACTGATAATCCTTATCAATAAATACCCAAGAATCATTGTCAGCAAAAGCTTCGATCTGACCAAGGATCAATCTTCTTAAGATTACTAAATCTACTGCTGAGATTGCGCCATTGTTATTTACATCTGCGGCTATCAACTTATAAGGAGAATCTAGATTTTGCAATCCTAAAATATGTCTCTGCATAAGAACTAAGTCCAATGTTGAGATCCCGTTGATATAATCATCATTCTTCTCTGCACTTAGACTATAACTTTGTTCTGTTTCTAAATTATCAAAAGCATATATCCCATCTATCTCTGTCATTTCAGATTGAACGAGAGATTGATTCATATTCAACTTTACTTGTGCGCTTTCAAGAGGTATAGCTTCTGGAGTTGTTATATTTCCATCAAGTGAAATAGCACTTGCCCCGATTCCACATTGTGCTTGACCATCTCTAACGTCCACAGACGCTAAGCATACTGATTGATTACCTAATCTGTCAGATACCCAGAGCTCTACACTATTTACTCCTATATCAGCACACGTAAATGTGAGATTAGAAACTGGATCAGCACTAGAGCCAACTTTTCTCATTGTAAATATCAATCCATCTGCGCAATTGTCAGAGGAACCATTATCTAATTCTTCTGCCGAGATAGTTATACCTGCTGGCGAATCAATATCCATAATTACAAATCCACAAACAGCTTGAGGTGCAACCTCATCATCAACTCTAAATGGCTGTCTTGCAGATGCAGTATTACCACATTCGTCTGTAGCCGACCATGTTATAACATAATCACCTGCATCAATTCTTCTTTCCAAAACTCTACCTGGCCTTTCCAATAAAACTGGAATTTCTGTGCCGTTCTGAATTAAGTCTAATTTGAAAGTCCAATCAAGCTGGTTGCTTGGTGTGCAATCATCAGTTGCTATACCTTCAATTACAATGTGTGCACGGCAGCTATCTGGCTTAGGATCAAGAGTTATATTGTTACCACTAATATCAATTTGTGGTCCATCACTATTTACAATATCAATAGTTTGCTCATATATAAATCTTGAGTTTGGATTAGCTGGAAATCTACACCAATCAACAACTGTCCAAGTACGTACAATACGTTTACATAATCCCGGCACTACGAACTCTCTATCTACAGGCTCAGACGGCACAATGTTAGAACAGCCAATACCTCCAGATATTAACTCAGCTAATTCTTCTGCCGTTGGAGGAGCATCATTACAAGATTCCACTATACGATCTACAGGCCAGTTAATATTACTTTCTGTAAATATAGTTGGATTAGCAAAAGTTATTCTTTGAGTACAAATCACTTGATCTTCACCAGTGATATTGTAAAACCACTCAATATCTATATATCCATCTCCACAGACATCTATATCTCTACCCACCTCTCTTAACTCAGGTGACAACGCATCTGCTATACAAGGATTAGAACTAGAAATAGTCGGTACAGCTAAAGTAGAAATATCAAAAGTCTCATAGTCCTCACAAGATTGTGTAGCTATGTTAGTAGGGCATGTTGCACTTGGGCCTGCACCTTTAAACTGCACTACTGCTTCAGTCATACAAGAGCTAATCATGCCAGAAGCGTCTGTAACTTGCAACTCGACCATGATTGTTTTTCCTATATCAGCACAGCAAAATTTTACAAAATCTGCAAAATCATCTGGCGTCTCGCATGTTGTCTCCAATCTATCTACTCTTCTTACTTGATAGCTCACTATCTCTGAGCATATATCATAACTTCCGTCATCAAATGACTTAGCGAATACTTTTCCTAAGAAACTATCATTGAGCGTTACAACTGTTCTATAATCACAAACTGGAATAGGAGGGTGCGTATCTTCTACTGTTACATTGAACTCTTGCGTATTAGTATTGCCACAAGCATCTTCTACAATATACCTTACAACACTAATACCCATAGTAAACGCACGCTCTACAACTTGAGGCACAGAGTCTCTAACTCCTCCAAGTGGAAAGAATAAAGTCCCTTCAGGTTCCCTTATCGTTATAGTATAAGTCCAATTATTACATTCGTTTTGTGCAACCGCAGGAAATGGTAACTCAACAGAAACATCACACTTTCCAAAATCAGTTGGGAAGGGTCCCATATTAGAGATTCTGTTTTGCGAAATAGTCTCGTCTGTTACTTTTATAACTTGATTAAAGGTTTTTACTACTCGTGACTCGCACCAATCTATTATTGTCCATGCTCTTACAATCTTAAATGTATTACCACAGGTTGGAAAGATAAGATCGGCAGTCGTCATTTTGAAATTACAAAGTCCTCTTTCTGTAAAAAGACTATCTGCATAATCTGCAATAGATACACCTTCTATATTTGGCATAGAGTTATCTCCAAGTCTTTCTGAGTCAATACCAATTAAGTATTCTATAGTTGGATATGGATCGTTACAATCAATAGCCATATCTCCAACATAATTTTTAGGAGCGTCTATTGAATCCAAATCAAATCGTTCATAGAATATCGTATCCTCACAAGAAGTTATGTTCGAAATATTATCAAGAACATTGTAACCCACAACTCTTATAGCCGCGAATTCGTCTGAACACGATGCTCGAGTAAGATTGTTTTTTGTTATATTAACAGTTACCGATTCGTTTCCACAATTATCTATAAGCGTTCTTTCTATCTCTCTTTTTAAATGAGCTGAAGCTCTTGCATCATCTCCAAACACATCTGTCCCATAGCATGGGATTGTATCATTACCAACACAAACTATATTTGGTGGTAATTTATCTTCGATATTTACGATACTCCAACAACTATTGGGATTTGGCACACCTGCTTCGTAAACTCTAACTTTAAGAGTTTGACCTACATATTGAGGGCCAATATCAGCTCTCGTAAAATCAAGATTTATAATTGTTCCATCCTCTTCAAAAAGCTCGATACCATAGTTACATGGAACTCCAGGATTTTTCAAAACCATAGAAGGAGTGATCGTGGCAGTACAAAGATTATTTACCGATACATTGACAGTATCAATGCAATTAAAAGAACACTGCGCTGATACATTAGAGTTGAAGGCCATAAAAAATACAGCCGCCAAACTTAATAGCATCTTCATAGGTAAGGTAATTCTTTTCATTTTCAATTTTCTTTTAAGCTCTTTTCTCTTGATGTTCTTGGGGGAGGAAATTTTATAAGTAGTTGACTATTTATAATCCTAAACAAGTTGATGGTCGATGGCAAATTTTATGAGATTGACCGTGTTCCTAACACCAAGCTTTCTCATGATATTCTTTCTATGTACACCAACTGTTTGGTCACTGATGTACAATTGTGATGCGATTTCTTTATTGTTAAGGGCCTTAGTAATTAACTCTAAGACTTCCTGCTCTCTTTTAGTAAGCTTCTTTCTTAATAAGAATCTATCTTCAAAAGGTTGAGCATTAGAATTACTAGAACCGTTTTTCCGTGGTGTGATTTCCAATCCTGTAGCTAAGAAAGTGTTACCGATCATGATCTCGTTAACACACTCTGAAAGTTCTCCAAGATCATTGTACTTACTATAATAACCGTCCACACCTTTTTGAAAAGCTTCCTTGACAAACTTGTGATCAGTATATCCTGATAAAACACAAACCCTTAAGCTTTTAAATTCTTCTTTCAGACTTGGAATAAGGGAAAGCCCATCTTCATCAACGAAGTTGAGCTCCATAAATAAAAGGTCTGCCTCTACATTATACAAGAGCTCTCTAAGCGAACTCGCTGAGCTTGCCCTTCCTACGATGTTGATCTTAGGATAATCTATCTCTTCAAGGATCCTTTCGAATCCATCCATGAATAATTCATGGGCATCTGCAAGTATCGTGTTGATGGCGTTCATGCGCTCTTATTACTGTTATAATAGATTCAAACTGAACCTATTTCATAACATAGAGACAAAATGAATGCCAAACTCTCTAAATTTTTATTTATCGAACACATATAATATTTTAAATATCACAAGACATTGTATATCAATGAGTTACGGATAATATTGGATAATCAAGGACATAATAGCGTATGGTTCTCGCGAGTTGAACACAACTATTTAAAACCAGAAAAACCGTAGAAAGTAGAGTAGATAAACCCGGGGCTAATGAGCCCGTAAAAAAGAAAAGTTGAAGCAAATATGCTAGAAAGAAAAAGTGCTTAAGGTCTCATAACACGGAGGACTGTATAGTCAATATCGCGTCTTAAAACTACATTATAGAACTGACTGCTCACTTCTGAAGTCAAATCAAATGGAATGATATTGTCTCCTTCAATAAGTTGCTGTTCTTTCTTTTTTATCAAACGACCCAGATTATCATAGATAGAAATATCTACAACGTAATCTTCCGCTGCATAAACTTTAACATTGAATATCCCTTCCGTTGGATTAGGGAAGACAATAGCGTTAAGGTCCTGCGCTTCTAAATCTGGTCCTATGTCAACGATGTCTCGATCCTGAGCTACAAAGACATTAGACTGCATGATTTTGATATCTGTGTTACGCATGATAAGGTCACGTAATGTAGTAAGTCTAATGATCGACTTCTCACGACTCGTCAACTTAGCATCGCCTTCAAAGAAGAATCTATCACCATCTCGAAGACGTTGAAACTGATCTTCCATGATCGCCATGATGGTGTTACCAAACATAGCCCCAGGCATATAATCTTCAGCCAACATACCTACCCAAGGGTCGATATCGTCTATAGAACCGTAAAGCCCTTCTAAGGTCGCAACAGCATCAACTTCTGAGCTAACCTCACTGATCGAGCCTAATCTTGGAAGTCCAAGGTCTGATCTTATAGAGTTGTAATCTCCAAGACCGCGCTCACGGCCTCTGTTAATATTGATCGCTGCTAAGTCAAGCCCTCCTTGAGATGGCAGACCAAACAAGAAGTTACGCACATCATCGATAACCTTACAATCCAGCTTTTGCTGCACTTGAACAGCCATACCACGAAGATAAGGCTCGATACCACCTGCTAAGCTGATCTCCAAAGGGTTAAAGAAAGCATCTCTTAGTGTTATATGACCTCCGGGTATTTCTTCACCATCTTTCGATAATCTCAGGACATTGCCATTGATTAAAGTATGCCCCATTCTAAAGGCTGCAGATGAAAAAACATTAGAGATCTGAGGATTAACTTCTTTTCTATATCCGTTATATGCCGGAAGCTTAAGGCCCATAGCTGGCAACCACTCATTGTAAACGATCGATTGTAAGATACCTCCTACCAGTCTTCGTGCTTTTTGATATACTTCTTCGTCAGATAACTTAGAGTCCTCACTTAGAATCTCATCACAAAGTCTATTATGTTCTCTTACAAAGAGTGTATGTAGTGTTGTTAATAAAGGATTTTCATTGGCTCTTACATCCCCTGCAACGAAATGCTTTGCACTAACACGTACTGGATCATCCATAAACGGTGATGTCACGTCTTGCGCATCGTTAAAATCACCTGTGATTGTATTCCATGGAAGCAGATTACCTTGTGACACCTTGAGCTTGCCATCTTCAAAAGACCTCAACCAAGTGGCTCTTCTTCGATCAGATCCGTATATTCCTGATCCATCAATAAAGGCAGTTACATCATTTGCGTAAGCGCGGACATTATCTTCATCAGTACCCGTGCCCAACATACCCAATGATCTAAACATGCCAATCGGAGCACCTTGAGGAGAAAAGACTGGATCTCCTTGTGGAATGCTTATTGCCAGTGGCTCGCGAAGGTCATTATCTACCAAAATCACATCATGATCAATAAACTGACCAAATGCCCAAAGAAAATCACTTAAGTTCTGCTCATCAGGCAAAAGCTCTGATTGAGCAAATAGCTCGTTACTTACCCTTCTTGGATTAGGTCGCTCTGCACCCGTCATGGAAGATATACCATCCCCAAATGTCGGATATGTTAGGTGGTAGAGCTCATCTCCTTCTGCACCCCATTCTGGGTTAGAAGTATTGTTATTGACGCCGTCGATAGAACGCAAGGATTGTCCCATGAGTGAACTACTCATGACTGCAAATAAGACTATATATAATGTCTTGTAGACAATGTTCATTTATCGTGGGCTTAGGCTCCTCTATAAGAGGATGGCAAATATAGATAATATTAGAATATTCTCTCATCCAATATTTGCAAAATAACAGACACAACAATCGGTCCAAAAGTTTTGACTCAAAACTTTCTAAAACTCATAACTATATCACTATCATATATATACATATATAATATTAATATAATGTGTATATGATCTTGTGATGTGATCTCAACCTTACTCACTTTAAGGTTAAACTACTGTTAACGAACCAGTAGATGGTTAATAGAATACCCCGTACAGCGAGGAAAACAGCAAATGATATCCATATGGCATTGGGATATGAATGTCTTAATAAGAAAAAACATAGGACATAGAGGACTAAGCTTATGATCATGGTATCTCGCATCTTGGACGTTTGCGTGAGGCCTATATATATACCGTCCCATATATAACATGTAAAAGCCAAAAGTGGTGTAGCGATCAACCAAAGCCTATAATCATACAGACTACTAAGCACCTTCATATCACTCGTAAATACAGATCCTATCCAACCTGAAAAGCAACCAAATAGAAAGCTGAAGCAAATAGCCATTATAAAACCCCAAAAGAATGATGACTTAACAACAGAGATCAAAGATTTACGATCGTTACGTCCTTGATATTTGCCGATAAGGCTCTCAGAAGCATAGGCTAATCCATCTATACCATAGGACATCCAAGCTAAAAACTGGAGTAAGACAACATTAACAGCCAATAAAAGCTGACTTGACAAGGCACTCTGACGGTAAAAGAAAGCAAATGCCGATGTAAGCGCTATGGTTCTTATGAATAAGTCTCGGTTCACAACAAAGAATCTCTTTAAACCTTCTGTCGAAGGAAGGCTAAAACTCTTTATATCATACTTAAATATCAATATGGCGACAAGCAGTAGCAAGCCTACATATTCTGATACAACCGTCCCAAGTGCAACTCCTTCTATATCCAACCCTTGGATAACGACGAGATAATAACTCAAGGCTATGTTGAGCATATTGATCAGAATCGTGACCATCATAGGTGCGATGGTGTTTTGCATACCAAACAACCAACCAAAGATGCAATAGGTCAAAAGCGTAGCCGGCGCTGACCAGATCCTGATCTTAAAGTAGTTCCATACCAAAGGCTCATGCTCTGACCCTACACCCAAAACCCAAGAAGAAAAGTGCCCAATAGGCGCCTGGCATGTGATAATCAGAGCGGCAAGCCCCAATGCTAGAAATACACCTTTGAAGAGATACTCTCTTATAGCCGTCTCATCATCAGCTCCGTATGCTTGAGCAACCAACCCTGTGGTACCCATACGCAGGAAGCCAAAGTTCCAATAAAAAAAGTTGAAGATCATGGTCACTAAACCAATAGCACCGAGATGTACCACTGATAGATGGCCCATCAAAGCAACATCCACTGTGGACAACAATGGCACCGAAATATTACTGATGATGTTCGGTCCAGCTAACTTGAAGATTTCTTTATTCAAATACCTATCTTACTATGCATGACAAGAAATCAAGCTATGCTCCGTTATAGACCCATAACTTGATTAATAAGACATAATAGAGCTTATTATAAAGAAAAATCTAGATTTTGCGATTGATAAGCAGAGAAAAGCTCCTGTACATAGCTAAAGAAATATTTTCATTCTTGACGAACAAAAGATTCCTTCTCAATATACTTGGCATCATCCTCTTTTTGTCAATTGTGCTCTTTGGTGTTTTCACATGGTTGCGCATGTATACCAACCATGGACAAAAACTTGAACTGCCTAATTATGTAGGTGATCATATCGAGAGCTCTACAGAAGATGCCACATCAAGATCATTTGAGATTATCGTTAATGACTCTGTACATATCGTTGGTAAAAACGGTGGATTGATCCAGATACAAAATCCGCCTGGAGGGTCACTAGTGAAGGAGAATAGAAAGATCTACGTTACTATTACAAAATACAAAGCAGACAAGGTTACATTGGGTGACCTGAGGTTCTACGGTGAAGACTTCAATCAGGTAACTGCACAGCTCAAAACTCGTAACATTTATACCAATATAAAAGCCAAAGAGTTTGATGCTATTAATCAAAACTCAGTCTTGGAAGTTTGGCACAATGGGAAGTTGGTAGTAGACAGGAGAAAGAGTGCTGAAGGGCTTGTCATAGACAAGGGAGACACATTGGATTTTGTCATCAGCAGTTCACAAGGAGGCACTTCAGAGGTGCCTGATCTAATCGGTAAGTCAGTTAGTGCAGCAGACCTCATCCTCAAAAGCATAGGCCTAAAAATTGCTATAGAATATGGTAATGATAATGTGCTTGATCAACAAAGTGAAGGTGATGCCGAGATCATAATGCAGTACCCACCTGATGGAACAGACCTCCCGCGTGGAAGCACAATCACGGTAAAAGTAAAAGGCAAGTAAATTATAATTCTTCTTTCTTTAACGTTGGCGTCTGACCTATCCTGATTAGGTATACACCGAGGAGTATGATCCCCATACTTAGCATATGCATCCATCCTATGTACTCGCCATCTAACACCCCCCATATCAACGCTACTATCGGTATAATATAGGCAACGGTTGAACCAAATACCGCACTTGTATCTTGGACCAATTTATAAAATATGATAAGAGCCAAAACTGTACTCATCAAAGCCAAAAGCACCAGTGCCATTAATGACGTAAAACCCTCTGGATGATTGATCACTTTATCCGGTATATCTGTAAATGGAATCATGAGTGATACTGGAACACCTAACAAAACAAATGCAAAAGAACTCAACTGAATGGGTTCGACATCTTGAAAATACTCTTTTATAAAATTGACATTAGCACCATACAAAACTGTTCCTATGATGATCAGCATCGCATAGAAAACAGGTACAGCTTCTGCACTATCTAATGGCCGATCCAAGATAATCAATGTAGTCACGCCAACAAATCCAATAATAGACCCAACGACCTGCTTAGTCGAAGTCAAGTTTTTAAATACTACAACTCCTATGATTAATGTAAATATTGGAGTGATACTATTGAGTATACCACTGGTGGCACTACTTAAGTTGGTTTGTGCGGTTGCATAGAGTAAGGCAGGGATCCCACTTCCCGTAAGGGCTATGATTAGATAAAACCACCAACGATGCCATTCTAACTTTCTAAACTTATAGAGAAAAAATGGAATGAAAGCGATGCCAGAAAGCCCTACTCTCAGTATAGCAACCTCTTCTGGACTGAAAGCTACAAGTGACTTTTTAATTAGAATAAAAGAGGTCCCCCAGATGATAGAAAGAAATACAAGAATGGCCCAATGCCTTAACTCAGATGACGATGACATACATGCTATGCTCTTTTCTAATTTTAATTAGCAGCTGCATAAGCGTCCACAGCTTTCCATACTCGGAATACATTTTTATAACAAATCTTTGCGATATCTTCTTCATTATATCCTCTATCAAGTAACTCTTTTATAAGATTAGGATATTGTGACACATCCTTAAGGCCGACTGGAAGTGTGTCCCCTACTCCATCATAATCAGAACCCAGCCCAACGTGATCTATGCCTGCAATAGCAACAACATTGTCGATATGGTTCGCCACCATCTTCACATCTGACATCAAGACCGGATGATCTTTTTGGTATTGTTCTATGAATTCGTCTGCTCCTTCTTCTCCCCACTTTAAGCCCTTTTCCTTCATCATCTTTGCGATCTCTCCTCTTGAAGCATTGATCCTATCTGCGACTTCTTTATCTAAGAAGCTAGAGCCAAAGTTGATCTGAATCACACCACCATTCTCACCCAACCTCTTGATCATCTCATCATTCATGTTACGCTCAAACCCTGGTGTATACTTTCTACAAGAGGAATGCGAAGCAATAACAGGCACAGGTGTAATATCCATCACATTATAAAAGGTCTGATCTGACACGTGTGATATATCAACCATAATGCCCACTCGATTCATCTCCTTTACAACTTCAACACCAAAAGGACTCAAGCCTTTCCAAGTCCGGGTGGTATCGTATGAAGAATCGCAGATCAAGTTATCCTTAGAGTGAGTCAATGTTATATAAGATATGCCGCG
Organism: uncultured Saprospiraceae bacterium; assembly: GCA_938022935.1. Lineage (GTDB taxonomy): Bacteria > Bacteroidota > Bacteroidia > Chitinophagales > Saprospiraceae > JAJRXG01. Next base: position 41,499 of record CALIHL010000131.1, on the reverse strand, counting down.
GTCATTGAAGTACTGGATATTAGAAAGATCATCTTCTAAACCAGATCCATTCTCCATGCCCATCGGCAATGCGATCTTTCCTTCTTTAAAAAGTCGCTCACAATCTGCAGCGTTATATGCCATCTCAAACTTGTCAGGGTGCACATCGGCGATCCCTTCAATCATAGTGATAAGACTATCTGCAAGCAGCTTAGATGCTCCCTTTTCTGCTTGAAGACCCGCAGGAAGGTAGATCGACATAAATGGTGCATCAAGACCACCTTCTTTTGCTCTTTTATAATCAAAGTCACCATCGTCAGTCTCAAGCGGAATACCTAAGTATTCTTTCTCCATTCTAAAGTTTTGGATCTTCAACCGATATGGCAGATCCACATGTCCATCTGTGATAAGATATTTATGAGCAAAGTGGTCAGCTTTTTCCTCATTAGTCATATCGGCCACTTTCTTCATGGCAGGTGCGACAGATTGTTGAGTAGTACTACATGCATATGTAGTTAGTACGACAAGAAGGGTTAGATATTTAAGCATAGCGATTTAAGTCTTATTATCGTGAAGATGAGTCATTTCGGCTACATATAGATGAAGTAGTAGGCTTTTTTATCGATAGGAGTTGAATCTCAGTCTTCCCAACAACTTAATGTTAAGATGACAGTGCTTAGGCCAATTGATTTTCTATTTTTGACGCACTGTTAATAATTCCAGTTGTTATAAGATGGCAGAAGTAAAACTGATATCCGGTACAGAATCTAACTACCTCGCAGAGCAAATAGCCGAATACTACGGATACGAGCTTTCTCCAGTTAAGATCAACAAGTTTAGTGATGGTGAGATGCAACCTGTTATCATGGACTCTGTTCGTGGTGCCTATGTGTTCTTTATCCAGAGCACATTCTCTCCTGCTGATAACATCTTGGAGTTGTTACTCCTTATCGATAGTGCCAGGAGAGCATCTGCCGGCTACATAACAGCTGTGATCCCCTACTTCGGATATGCAAGACAAGACAGAAAGGACAAACCAAGAGTACCTATATCCGCTAAGCTAATCGCAAAGATGATCGAAGCAGCTGGTGCAGATAGAGTCGTGACAATGGACTTCCATGCGGAGCAGATCCAAGGGTTTTTCGATATTCCTGTAGATCACCTTAAGAGCAATGCGATATTCATCCCTTATCTAAGCAAACAAGATCTTAGCAATACCATATTTGCATCTCCGGATGTAGGTGGTGTAAAGAGAGCAAGAAGCTTTGCGAAGCACTTCAATAAGAACCTTGTCATCTGTGACAAAGAGCGCGAAGTAGCTAATGAAGTAAAAGCCATCAGCGTCATCGGAGATGTTGAAGGTAAAGACGTCATACTGGTTGATGATCTTATTGATACGGCCGGCACACTTTGCAAAGCAGCACAAGCATTGATGGATGGAGGCGCTAAAAGTGTAAGGGCTTTATGTGCGCATCCTGTACTATCAGGGCCTGCTTATGAGCGTATCAATAACTCAGTCTTGACTGAACTTTTGGTGACTGATACCATCCCTCTCAAAGAGAAGTCTGACAAGATCAAGGTACTATCTTGTGGTAAGCTATTTGCAAGAGCGATTCGAAATACTCATGAATACAGATCGATAGCAGCTCTCTTTGTAGAGTAATATTCTTATAAACTTCTGGTTCTTCCTCCGTCAACAGGCATGTTAATGCCATTAATATAAGACGCTGCAGGGCTCGCTAAAAAAGCGATGGCAGATCCTATCTCTTTTGCATGAGCAAGTCGCTTAACCGGTATAGAAGCACTTAACCTTTCTGCCATTTCTTCATAAGTGATCCCTTCTTTTTGCGCCTGATTACCAAACAGCTCTCGAAGTCGCTCGGTATCTGTAAATCCTGGTAAGACATTATTCACCGTTATACCAAATTGTCCCAGCTCATTAGCCATCGTTTTGGACCAACTGGCTACAGCTCCTCTAATAGTATTGGATACCCCCAAGTTGTCCAATGGTGCCTTTACTGAAGTAGAGATGACATTGACGATACGCCCATAACCAGCATCGATCATACCCTTCTTAAGCAGTTGAACCAATGTATGATTACAAATAAGATGCTGTTGAAATGCCGCTTCAAATGATTCTGTATGAGCATCCAATATAGGACCAGCTGCAGGACCACCAGTATTGTTGATCAGGATGTGATAAGGTCTTCTAAGGATTAGTCCCTTTACTTTTTTTCTCAGATCCTTAGGATCGCTAAAGTCTGCAACCAGAAAGTCATGATCTTGGCCTTTATCGATATCCATGTCCATCTCTTTGATGACGTCAGACATCTTATCGGCACTTCTTGACACTAAGGTGATGTTAGCACCTAAAGAAGCCAACTCTATAGCCGCACCTTTACCGATACCCCTTGAGGCACCACAAACCAGCGCATTCTTTCCTAATAGACTAAGATCCATAATTTCTAATTTACCTCAATATGCGTATTGGATTCTAATTAGAAAAGTGATCCTCTATTAAAAGTAAGATGTGAGTGCTAAGAAGAAAGCGTTACAGATCCGTCCTGCACATCATACATCGCTCCGACGATCATGATTTCTCCTTTCTTTTCCATGTCAGCAAGGATCTCACTTTCTTTTCTGATACGGCTTACGCCAAATGAAACATTAGCATCAGAGACCTTTTGAATATTTGCTGGTGAAAGTGCAACTCCTTTTTTCATCACCTTTTTTACAGCTGGTTTTATCTTAGAGAGTAAAGGCGTTATATTACCCAACTTGACATCTTTGCAAGCCGAAGTCACAGCGCCACAACTACTATGGCCGAGCACAAGAACAATCTTAGAACCAGCAACCTTACAAGCATATTCTAGTGAGCCCAAGACGTCTTCGTTGACAACATTGCCAGCTACTCTTGTACTGAATACATCCCCAATCCCTTGATCAAAGACTAACTCCACTGGTACTCTCGAATCTATACAACTCAATATAACAGCAAATGGAAACTGCCCCTTGCTAGTCTTCTTGACTTGATCCTGTAAATCTCTAACTACTCCTCTGTTCTCAACATATCTGATGTTACCATCCATGAGCATGCTGAGCGCTTTTTTAGGTGTTATCTTATCTTGTGTTTTTTTAGTCTGAACCATAATTATAATTTTTTTTAAGGGAGTGTGACTATATCTTCAACGTTGTCATTGATCCAATCAATACACTTATCAAAGTCTTCAAAAATATAATCTTCAGGCATTAGATCTGGTATGACATCTATCCTCTCTAACATGTATCGCGGTTGGCTTTGTAGGCCTACCATTAAAGCGGGAATGTCTTGTTTTGCTAAATCATGAAGAATATCTTCAAAGGCATAAAGTCCAGTTTGATCTAAATATGGCATCCTATCTAATCTCATTACTACGTGGGTAGCAGTATGTGGAATTTGATTGGCCAGAGCTTGAAATTCAGTTGTAGAACCAAAGAAAAGTGGACCATTGACATGTTTAATAAACACCTCTTCTTTGAACTTAACTGGAAAGTTATGTTCGTCATCCCATGCCTCTTGATCTTCATCATTTAGAGAAGTAATTCGTGATTTTTCAGCTGTCAAGTCTCCTATCTTCTTCATAAACATCAATGATGCAATAACCAATCCTATACCCACTGCATAAACGAGGTTCCACACTGAAGAAAGGACTAGTACGATAAGCATGATCGCTACTTCAGCTCTCGGCATATTAGGAATGGCCTTGAGACCTTTGAAGTCCATAACACTGATACCTACTGTTATCAAAATGCCTGCAAGAACCGCCGCCGGAATCTTAGATGCTATAGGCCCAAGCGATAACAATATAAATAGGAGTAATACTCCAGCTATCATACCAGACAGTCGAGTCTTACCTCCGGCATTGATATTAACTACTGTTCTTATTGTCGCACCGGCACCCGGCAATCCTCCAAATACAGCAGCAATACTATTTCCTATACCTTGTCCAACCAATTCTTGATTAGGCTTATGCTTTGTCTTGGTCATGTTGTCTGCTACAACAGATGTAAGCAAGGAATCAATAGCACCTAAAAAAGCCAATGTTAATGCTGTGAAAATATATGGAGTAATGGAGCTAAGGCTAAACTCGGTGAAGATCCCCATGTTGGGTTTAGGGATACCTTCAGGTATCCGAGCAATCGTTATATAGTCTAGGTTAAAACCCACTGCTATGCCAGACATAACAAGAAGTGCAACAAGCGTACTTGGGACAGCTGTTGTAATCCGTTTAAAACCAAAGATTATAATAATTGTCCCCAGCGCTATTAGCAATTCTAACCAAACTATATTAGATAGCGCTCGGGTCAAAACCTTGAACGTTCCTATAACTCCTGAAGCCTCCTTACTTGCCAATGTCTGAGACTCTTTCAATATCTGAGCTGGAGTGATATTTTGGGCTCTATCAATAGTTTCTTCAAAATCCTCAAGTACAAGAATACCTTCACCGGCTTCTTCTTTTAATATGTTTTCAAGTATCAATTCTTCTGCCATTGGCTTGAATTGGTTGATGTACTCTGCATCATCCGTCACATAATAACCAACAGCAGGTAATATCTGAGTCACCAAGATGATCACCCCGATAGCCGTCATAAATCCAGATACTACTGGATAAGGTATATATCTGATATACTTTCCTAATCCAATAATTCCCAAGACTATTTGCATCAGTCCTGATAGTAGAAATATTGCTAATATGATAGGTAATGCTTTCTCTACATCCCCTTCATTGGCAGCTACTAACGTGGCGATAATTACCATACTTACAGCTGTCATCGGCGCCGTAGGTCCGGATATCTGCGTATTCGTGCCACCAAACAAGGCCGCGAAAAAGCTAATAAAAATAGCTCCATAAAGTCCAGCAGTTGGGCCCAATCCAGAACTCACACCAAAAGCCAGAGCTAGTGGAAGTGCTACAATACCAGCAGTTAGGCCACCAAATAGATCGCCTTTGAAGTGACGAAAATCAAATAAATTTTTCATAAAATTTGTATAGGAATTTGATCACTCTACGGCCTTATGAAAGATCCTAGAGTCAAATAGTTATCAAGAAGAAAAATTAAGTCTATTGAAGAAGAACATCTAACCCCCATTTAGGAGGTGGAGTACTTATGGAAAGATGATGAATCGAGTTGAGTTGGTTATTGTGACTATATCGGGATAATAAGCCTTCTGATATCATAGAAAGATGCTCTTGTGACGCGGATGGGTCACTGATTTTGTCATCAGACAAACGGTCTTCCTCTAACTCTCCGTCGAAGTCAATCTCCATTGTGAAAAGGTTAGGATTATCTAGCTCAAAACTCAAATGACACGAACTCATACCCACTCCAATGATAGTTATCATCATTAAAGCAGTTGAGACATGATTGAATCGCTCTCTGAATACTTGAATAATCATCTATTTAAGACTTCACTATTGATTGATTTTATGATATCATAAAATCAATCTAACCCCTAATCTACCATAATGAATCCACATCTTTATAGCCGCAATCAGTTTTGTTCTTGTAATTGATGGATATCTTAATTTAGTTTATCATTGATTTAGAATTCATCAAGAATAGACAATACACATGACCTATTTTACGGTCGTTCCACTATGAACAATAGGACAAAGACATACTTCGCTTCGGACTTTCATTTGGGCCTCGACCTGGATAAAAGCTCAAAAGAAAGAGAGAAAATTATAGTTGAGTGGTTAGACTCAATAAGGTCTGAAGCATCTGCGCTGTACTTAGTTGGCGATGTCTTTGATCATTGGTTTGAATATAAGAAAGTAATCCCTAAGGGTTACATGAGATTTTTTGGTAAGCTGGCAGAACTTTCTGACGACGGCGTGAAGATCCACTTTTTCAAAGGCAATCATGACATGTGGGTATACGATTACTTCGCCCAAGAGTTAGACATTGTCATTTATGACAAAGAAGTCATACACGAGATTGATGGCCAGCGGTTTTTTATCACACACGGAGATGGACTTGGCAAAGGCGATAAATCATATAAGTTGATCAAGTCAGTACTTCGCAATCCTATCTCACAGTGGTTTTACTCTATACTGCACCCAACTTTCGGATTATCATTGATGAAGTTAATGAGCGGCAAAAGTAGAGATAATCATAAGCACACTAATGGATCTCAAGAGCAATCCAATCTTCTGGAATTTGCTGACAAAATGGCGACCGAGGAAGATTTCAACTACTTTGTTTGTGGGCACATACACGCACCAGAGCTGAAAACACTTTCAGATAAAATAACTGTCTATTGTAATCTTGGAGATTGGATGACACACTTCTCATATGCCATTTGGGACGGGCAAACTTTAAAGTTAGAACGATATAAGTCTATATCTTAAGAAGTCATTACACTTTCATGATTTCCTTCTCTTTGGCTACTAAGAAGTCTTCAACTTTCTTAGTTGTATCCTTTACCATGCTTTCTACTTCCGCCTCTTTCTTCTTTCCTGCATCTTCAGGATAGCCTTCCTTCACTTCTTTCTTGATGAAGTCGATCATCTTATGTCGAGCAGTCCTCAGAGAAATCTTAGCTTCTTCACCTAAAGACTTACACTGCTTTACAAGATCTATTCTTCTTTCTTCAGTTAGCGGCGGTATAGATATGCGTACATATTCTCCATCATTCATTGGAGTGAGTCCAAGATTAGCCCCAAATATCGCCTGCTCAATAGGGCCTAGCATGTTTTTCTCCCATGGCTGGATAGACAAAGTCCTTGCATCTGGCGTGGAGACGTTAGCAACTTGCGTCAACTGAGTTGGGTTACCATAATAGTCCACCATAATGCCATTGAGCATAGATGGTGAGGCTTTACCAGCTCTGATCTTCTGAAGTTCATTCTTCAAGTGATCCATCGCCTTGTCAAATGCTTCTCTACCTTGTTTTAAAGTACTGTCTATTGTTGCTTCCATATTATCTACTTACTTCCTACAATAATAGAGAACGTGAGATACTATACCAAAAGTTTCGAATAGGACTTAGAATTAAGCTTCGTCTTTCCGCCAGAAAGGAATCGATCTACCTCTATAGCGGCTTCTCGACCTTCAGATATAGCCCAAACCACGAGTGATTGGCCTCTTCTCATATCTCCAGCACTAAAGACCTTGTCCAAGTTAGACTTGTAGTCAACACCTGTCTGAACATTACCTCTTTTATCCAAGTTAACATCGAGTTGCTTCAATAGGCCTTCATGTTGTGGATGAACAAAACCTACCGCCAGAAGCGCTAACTCACAAGGAATCTCCTTCTCAGTCCCTTCTACTTCTTTGAAGCTTGACCTTCCCTGACTTTCGTCAAATGCCCATTCTATATTGACAATCTTGATGCCTTTGAGGTTTCCTTGATCATCACCGACAAACTCTTTAGTAAGAAGTGCCCACTTTCTATCACATCCTTCTTCATGAGAAGAAGATGTTCTCAACTCCATCGGCCACAGCGGCCAAGGTGTGCTTTCGTCTCTTGTAGCAGGTGGCTTAGCCAATAGTTCTATCTGAGTGATGCTCGCAGCTTTTTCTCTATTGGAAGTTCCTGTACAATCGGCTCCAGTATCTCCACCACCGATGATGACAACATTCTTACTAGCAGCAGTGATCACGTCATGATCGAAGTCACTCTGACCTGCTACTTGCCTGTTCTTTTGTTCTAAGAACTCCATAGCAAAGTGCACACCCTTCAATTCTCTTCCGGGGATCGGAAGATCTCTTGGGACTGTACTTCCTCCAGCTAAGACAATGGCATCATAGTTTTTCATCAGAGCTTCTCCAGAGATATCTACACCTACGTTAGTACTTGTTCTAAAAGAAACGCCTGAAGATTCCATAATCTGAACTCTTCTTTCAACTACCCACTTTTCTAATTTGAAATCAGGGATGCCATATTGTAAGAGGCCACCAACTTTATCATTGCGTTCAAATACTGTCACCGTGTGTCCAGCTTTGTTCAACTGATCAGCAGCAGCTAATCCTGCTGGTCCTGAGCCCACTACAGCAACAGTTTTATTAGTTCTTGCTATAGCTGTATCAGGTTGCACCCAACCTTCTTCGTATGCTTTTTCTATAATTGACTTTTCTATGTGTTCTATTGACACAGGATCATTATTGATACCCAGGACACACGCCTTTTCACATGGCGCTGGACAGATACGACCGGTAAACTCTGGGAAGTTGTTCGTACTTGAAAGGATACCATAAGCTTCTTTCCAATCTTCTTTATGAACGGCATCATTAAAGTCAGGAATGATGTTACCCAATGGACAACCACTGTGACAAAATGGAATCCCACAATCCATACATCTCGCAGCCTGCTTATTGGTCATCTCTTCAGAGTGCGCAACATATATCTCTTTGTAGTCATCGACTCTTTCTTTGACTTCTCTTTTCTTCGGTAGCTCTCTACCGAACTTCATAAATCCTTTTATATCTCCCATGATTATACTTCTTTATGATGCGACTGCCACTTCTTTTTTCTTAGCCATCTCTGCCAACACTCTCTTATACTCCTCTGGCATTATTTTTATAAAGTTGGTTTTCTCTACATTCCAATTTTGGAGTATCTCCAATGCTGATGTACTTCCCGTATATTTAAAATGATTACGGATGTGTACTCTCAACAACTCATCATCTTCATCCGATAATCCCTCGACCAATATCATCTCCATATTGAGATATTGCATAGCCTCGTTGTTCGGATCATACAAGTAGGCAACTCCGCCACTCATGCCAGCACCAAAGTTTCTTCCGATACTTCCTAAGACTATAACTCGACCTCCAGTCATGTATTCGCAACCATGAGCTCCCAAGCCTTCTACAACTGCAGTGGCTCCACTATTCCTAACACAGAATCTTTCTCCAGCAACACCTTTGATATAAGCTTCTCCAGAAGTAGCTCCGTATAGTGCGACGTTACCAACTATGATATTATCTTTTGGTATCAAAGTGGCAGTTCGGTCAGTTGACAATATCAACTTAGCTCCACTTAGTCCCTTTCCGAAGTAGTCATTAGAATCTCCTTCAAGTGTAAACGTCAACCCCTTGGCTCCAAACGCTCCAAAACTTTGTCCAGCTGATCCTCTAAATCTAAAGTTTATAGAATCATCCGGCAGGCCTTTACTTCCGTATTTTTTTGCAATCTCATTGGAGAGCATCGTCCCAATTGCACGATCCGTGCTGACTACATCAAATATGCTATTGATCGTAATCTTATCTTCTAATGCCAGCAGTGCGTACTCGATGAGTTGACGATCAACTACCTCATCGATATCATGATCTTGCTTGACATTATTATAATTTACTTGAGTATTTGACAATGGATCTCTAAACAACAAAGGACTCAAGTCTATGCTTTTCAACTTCCAGTGTGCCAAATCTTCTCTGATTCTTAAGACATCAGCACGACCCACCATCTCATCAACTGTTCTAAATCCTAACGATGCCATGATCTCTCTTAGATCATTTGCTAAGAAGTGAAAGAAGTTAACTACATCTTCCACTCTACCATCAAACTTCTTTCTAAGTTCTTCATCTTGAGTAGCGATGCCGACTGGGCAAGTATTAAGATGACATTTTCTCATCAATATACATCCCTCAACTACAAGAGCAGCTGTTGCTATACCCCACTCTTCTGCACCAAGCAAAGTGGCGACCGCCATATCTCGCCCTGTTCTGATCTGACCATCTGTCTGTAAAACAACACGGTTCCTAATTTTATTTTGAATTAAAGTTTGGTGCGTCTCCGCAAGCCCCAACTCCCAAGGCAATCCAGCATATCTAATAGAGCTTAAAGGAGATGCTCCTGTACCTCCATCATGTCCAGCTATCAAGATATGATCTGCTTTTCCTTTAGCCACACCTGATGCGATGATACCCACACCAGCTTTTGAAACCAGCTTAACTGAGATACGTGCATCTCTATTTGCATTTTTCAAATCATATATTAACTGTGCTAAATCTTCAATAGAATAGATATCGTGATGTGGCGGCGGTGATATCAATCCTACTCCCGGTGTTGAGTGACGCACTTTTGCTATCCAATCATTTACCTTATGACCTGGTAGCTGTCCACCTTCTCCAGGCTTAGCACCTTGTGCCATCTTGATCTGAATCTCATTGGCATTGGTCAGGTAATTGATGGTCACACCAAATCTTCCAGAAGCCACTTGCTTTATAGCAGATCTCTCCCAATCGCCATTCTCTGACTTTTTAAATCTCGCCTCATCTTCTCCTCCTTCGCCACTATTACTTTTACCGCCGATTCTATTCATCGCTTTTGCAAGCGTGCTATGTGCTTCATGAGAGATCGAACCAAATGACATGGCTCCAGTTGCAAATCTTTTTAGAATATTCTCTACAGGCTCCACTTCGTCTATCGAGATACTTTTACTTTCTCCATCAAACTGGAGTAAGCTTCTGAGCGTACATACTTTTTCTGCTTGAGCATTAATCGCTTCAGTGTACTTCTTATACACGTTGTAGTCATTCTTCTTTGTGCTATGCTGAAGTAGGTGAATCGTCGTTGGATTAAATAGGTGATACTCTCCTCTTCTCTTCCATTGATAGATACCCATATCGATGAGTTCGTCTTCGAAGTCATCTGCAAAAGCCACCCTATGTTTTGTAATGGCCTCTTTGGCAAGCATATCAAAGGTCATTCCAGATATTCTAGATATGGTCCCTTTAAAGCAGATATCAATCACCTCCTTCGCTATACCCAAGGCTTCAAAAGCTTGTGCTCCTCTGTAAGATTGCACAGTCGAGATACCAAGCTTAGACATAATCTTAAGCAGGCCTTTGTTCAACGCTTTTATATAGATATTAACTGCTTTAGCGGGTGTTGGTACAGATTCTAATTTTGCATCAGCATGAAGACTTCTTACCGTCTCATAAGCCAAGGCTGGAAAAATAGCATCAGCTCCATAACCAATCAAAGTAGCACACTGATGTGTCTCAACTATATCTCCCCCTTGGATAATCAACGAGGCTTTTTGTCTGAGCCCTGCCGCAACAAGTGAGTGGTGTATAGCTCCTGTAATCATCAGCGATGGTATAGGTATCACATCTTGAGATATCTGAGTGTTGTCAAGAACGATAATATTCTTTCCTCTATTGATAACCTTTTCAACTTGATTGCATAATTGTATTATGCGACTCTTAAGATCACCTTCTTTATAATCGGCACTGAAAGTACAATCGATATGAGCTGACTTAAAGTGGCTGTGACTTATATATCTAAGCTTTAGAAAGTTCTTCTTATCAAGGATCGGACTTTCTAATCTAATAAATTTGACTGTGTTCTTTTTTCTTTCGAGGATGTTACTACTTCCACCAATTACAGTCTTTAGCGTCATGTACTCGGCTTCCCTCAAAGAATCAATCGGAGGGTTTGTTACTTGAGCAAACTGTTGTCTAAAATAGTTGGCTATATGCTGAGTATATCTTGACAATATAGCTAATGGTACATCGGCCCCCATAGATCCAATCGGATCTTTGGAGTTTTGCACCATACCTTTTATAATCAGATCTTCATCTTCTAAAGTGTAACCTTGAGCAGTCTGTCTTTGTGATAAAGGCAATGATGAAACTGATAAGCTTTGTTCACTTAGGTCTAAGTCGGACATTTCAACCTTGCTATCCTCTAACCAAGATCCATATGGTAAGCGATTACAAATCACTCTTTTGAGCTCTTCATCTCCAACTACTTTCTTAAGGTCTAAGTCTGCAATTAGAATTTTACCAGGTTCAAGTCTACCTTTTTTTACAACAATCGCTGGATCAACCGGAAGCACTCCCGTCTCTGACGCTAAGATCAATCTGTTATCATTAGTCAAACAGTAACGAGAAGGTCTTAGACCATTACGATCTAAGGTTCCACCGATCAATGTACCATCTGAGAAGCACATACTCGCTGGACCATCCCATGGTTCCATGAGTGCTTCATGATATTCGTAGAAGTCTCTTTTATAATCTTTTATATGAGGTGCATTTTGCCATGCCTCAGGTATCATCATCATGAGTGCATGAGGTAAGCTTCTACCGTTGTGCACTAAAAACTCTAAGATATTATCAAATACCGCCGAGTCACTACTCGTACTATTAAACAAAGGAATCATCTTATCCAACTCTTCTTGAGAGATAAGATCGCTCTCTATTGATTTTTCTTTGGCTGCCCACCAGTTTTTGTTTCCTTCGATGGTGTTGATTTCCCCATTATGAGCAATCATTCTAAAAGGTTGAGCGAGCTTCCATCTCGGTACAGTATTAGTTGAAAATCGAGAATGAACAAGTGCAATCGCTGATTCTAATTTCTCATTTCTCAAATCATCATAGTAAGTTCTTACCTGCATCGATGACAACTGCCCCTTGTAGATCATCGTCCTGCAAGACAATGATGCGATATAAAAGTCGTGCTTGTATTCTGGATAAGTACCAACCACTTTATGGCTCACTACTTTTCTAAGCATCAGTAACTTTCTGTCTAAGATCTTTCCAGAGAGTCCTTCATCGGAGATAAAGAAAAAATGGAAGATGTCTGGCTCACTTGCAGAAGAGGCCTCACCTAAGATAGAACTATCAACAGGCACTCTTCTCGTGCCAAGCAGAGTCAATCCAAAAGTTGTCGCCGTTTCCTCAACCATGCTTTTGATCTCATCATACTTTTCTCCTTTTGGTAAGAAGAAAGATCCGACGCCATATTCTCCAGGAGATGGTAACTCAAAACCTAAGTTGTCATTACTAAACAACAGATGTGGAACATGGATAAGAATACCTGCACCATCGCCACTTTCCGGATCACAACCGCAAGCGCCTCGATGTTCCATATTCTCTAACATAGTCAGTGCATCCGATACTATCCCGTGGCTATAATTCTTTTCAAGCTGTGCTATAAGACCAATACCACAAGCATCAGATTCTAGTTGTGGTGTACATAGTCCTTTTTGGTTCATCTCACTCATAGTGCATAGTTTGTTAGCTTTCTTGGTGCAACAGAACTTCTAGAGAATATTTGACTTAAGTCAAATTATCCTAATCCTGAAACACCAAGAGCGAATATGACTGCCATTTCTCATAGCAACTTATTATTCACTCCAACCAATTGATCGAATTAGAAAAATAAGACAATTTTTTCTGAGAATTATCTTGATTAGCCACCATTGCTATCAAGAATTAGTTCAGATAAGATAGGCGCAAATTCCAAATCTATCCACCACAATCATATTGGAATAACGTTATATATATCATATCCTGAACCACAACAGCTTACATAAAAAAACCTTCGTCATTCGCTTCTTTCAGCAATGACGAAGGCAGTCGTATGAAAATCTAATCTATGCTTAGTTATTATGCACAGGGGAAGATCTAAATCTTATTGGCCTAGTTAAAAGCCATAAACAGCGGCAAGCACAAATGAAGATAAAGACCCACTTGTACCACCATCAAAGACGTCAGCTGAAGCAGACTCAACCCTAAACTCAGGGATCAAGGTCAAGTTATCAACTGTATAATTGGCCGAAAGGGTTAATGCTAAAACACTTTCATCTGGAGCAATTACACCAACTCCTTTATCAGAAAATGATTCTACTCTTACTCCTACCTTGAACGCATCAGAAGTAGCCACCTGTAGATATCCAGCAATACCTGAGAATAAATCATCAGAAGCCGTTGTAGCGTTCACTCCAACATATATCGCGTCAGTTACATCAATTCCTGCTGTAAGATCTACTTGAAAATAATCTGGACCGAACAATGCATTGACATATGCAGAGCCAGCATCAAAACTGTATCCTAATTGCGCACCTCCAAAGTAATCATTACCTCCATCAGCATTGATAGGGTTGTACTCTGTCGCATCAGTCGGATTAAAAACCCCTAACATTAGAGATAAACCGCCCCCTAGGTCAGCGTCCATCTTAAGACCCGTATGAGAAAAAGGACCATAAGAAAACATGTATGATGTCGAGTAATTAAAATTTGCATTAGGCTGAATAACTTCATAGCCAAGGAATGTATTAAAATTACCAAGCGTAAACTTGACCTTCTCAGTCAAGTTTACATACATATATAACTGATTGACAATATTAGAACTTCCTCCAGGCCTTAGCTCAGGTGATAAGAAAGTTGCATCCTCTCCTCTTGGCCCAAAAACCAAATCCCCAACAAAGCCAACAGTTTCTCCTTCATAGCCAGTCACAAGATTGACCATGCCAAGTGAAAACCCTGGCAAATTGGCAAATGACGTGCCTGGCGCTTCTTTACTACTTCTAAAGTATGCATCTACTGTTCCTGATAAAGAAATAGATGGCGACTCTACTTCCATGGTTTCTTCATCCTGAGCAAATATTGAAACTGTACTAAGAATATAAAGTGCTATTAATATTATTTTTTTCATAACGCGATTATTTAAAAAATTGTATTTAGTTATTGAAATGATTAATCTCAAGGACTTCTTCATATACATAGCATCATTTATCACAATAGAAGAGAAATCTCTATATTGCAATTAAGTCGTATGAAAATCAGAGGCTTGTCCTCGGTTTTTGTAATTAAAAAAGCGTTCACTTCACTGAGCGCTTTTTCTATTTTTATGAATATGCGCGCATACTATGCTCGAACATATCCAACCCTTTTTCTTCTTCTTCTTCGCTTACTCTTAGACCTAGAGTCACCTTGATAATAAAGAACAAAGCAAAAGCAAATACGAATGTGAATGCTCCCATGGCAAGGATGCCTTTGAGCTGAGCTGCAAATGTGCCAACACCTTCATCACAGTTACCGAAGATGGCAACAGCAAGTGTGCCCCAGATACCACATACAAGGTGTACTGAAGTAGCTCCTACAGGATCATCAAGCTTAGCTTTATCAAAAGCTGTTACAGCAATCGGTATAATGATACCCGCTATAAGACCTACTAAAATCGATGAGCTCACGGGTATAACATCAGCACCCGCCGTGATACCTACAAGTCCACCTAAGATACCGTTAAGTACCATTGATAAATCGTGTGTTTTAGTTATAAAATAACTCGTCACAAATGCACCAATACCCCCAGCGGCTGCAGCTAACGAGGTTGTCACAAACACGAGTGAAACTAGTCCAGCATCTGCACTCAAAACAGAACCACCGTTAAATCCGAACCAGCCAAACCATAATAAGAACACCCCTATCGCAGCCAGTGGCATACTGTGTCCAGTGATCGGTCTGATACCTTTAGAAGTATACTTTCCAGTTCTGGGGCCTAAAAGAATTAGTCCAGCAAGTGCAGCCCATCCACCTACAGAGTGAACGATTGTAGATCCTGCAAAATCATAAAATCCAGCAGCATCTAACCAGCCTCCACCCCACTTCCAAGCTCCAGTTATAGGATATGAGATGGCCACAAATAAAGTAGCAAAGATCAAGAAAGAGGAGAGCTTGATACGCTCTGCTACAGCTCCCGATACAATAGTAGCACCTGTAGCAGCGAACATAGCTTGAAAGATAAAGTCTGCATAATAGCTATAAGCCCCATCTGCATATTCTATCAATCCGGCAGCACCATCAGGTAATGGTAATCCAAACCCTGCAAAGCCAAAATAGCCTGAACTTCCCTCTTCAAAACCAGGATACATAAGGTTGAATCCACAAAGGGCATAAGTCAATAAACCAATACAAATAATCATGGCATTCTTAAAAAGAATGTTTACAACATTTTTCTTCCTAACAAAACCAGCTTCCAATGCTGAGAAGCCTAAGTGCATTATAAATACCAAAACTGCAGATATCAATATCCACAAGTTGTTGACCGTGAACATTGCATTGTTAGCCGCAGCTAATGCATCTTCAGGACTTACCTGAAATAATACTAATCCTATATTTTCCATTTCGATTTTCTATTTTGATTTTACAAAGCTGAGTTTCCTTCTTCCCCAGTCCTGATTCTATAAAACTCCTCAACGCTCGTAACGATGATTTTTCCGTCTCCTATCTTTCCAGTCTTTCCATTATCTATAATTGCGTTGATGACATCTTTCGCTTTTTCATTTGGAATGACGATTTCGATTTTAACCCTTGGGATATCTCCTGAGTCATAAACAGACCCTCGATAGGTTACAGAATCTCCTTTTTGTTTTCCGTGACCATTGACTTCGAGATAGGTGAAGAAGTTCACACCTATCGCTTCTAAGGCTTCTTTGACATCCTCAAACTTTGAGAACCTCACAATAGCTTCGATCTTTTTCATAATTGACTATTCATGTTGATTGAGCTGCAATGATAAAGCAGGAAGCAGGCTGCGAAAAGGCAGTATTGGAGGAGCTTTGTTATGCGTACCAGCATATTAGCATAGACTAACTCTCTGATTATCAGCGATATAATTATATTCGCATTGTTATGCCAATATCCAATTCTAGTGCTCTATTCAAGCTGATAAAGTCAATGACTAAGGCTGACAAGCGCAACTTTAAGTTGTACGCTAAGAGAGTACAGGGTGATGAATCTTTGAAATTTATTCAGCTATTTGATGTTTTGGATAAGATGTCTGTCTTGGATGAATCCAAATTGACCGAAAGATTAGACAATATTAAAAAAACCCAACTCAGCAATCTAAAGAGACATCTATATAGTCAGATCCTAATCAGCCTTAGGATGATATCTATAGGTAGAATGAAGTCGATCGAAATCCGAGAGCACATCGACTTTGCACATGTACTTTATGGCAAAGGTCTTTATCTCCAATCCCTAAAGTTACTCCAGCGTGCAAAGAAGATGTCTGAAAAAGAAGAGCTTGATATCCTAACCTTGGAGATTATAGAGTTTCAAAAAGTCATAGAGTCACGACACATCACTAATACTGGTCCTGTAAAAAACGATGCCTTGACTAAGGAGGCCAGTATCACAATTAAGAAAGTTGATAACACTATATCTCTTTCTAATCTGCGTGTCAATCTCCATAGTTACTATATACGCAATAGTCATGTCAAGAATGACAAAGAACGGGTCGAAGTGATCCAATACTTCAAGAAGCGTCTACCCAGTATCAAGGAAGATGACTTGGGATATCCGGAGAATGTTTATCTCAATCAGTGCTATGTATGGTACTATTATATACTCTTAGACTTTCAAAAGTGTTATGAATACTCAATCAAGTGGGTTGATATATTTTATAAGAACGATGATCTCAAATTATTAGATAAAGACCTCTTTATGAGAGGTTATCACTACATCCTTACGGCAAGTTTCAACCTAAAAGATATAGACAAATTAAAATCACACTTAGCAGAATTGGAACACTTTAGAAAAAGCAACTATGCTAAGTTCAACGAAAATTCTAAAATATTTTCATTCTTATATGTGCACTGGGCGCGACTCAATGTTCACTTTTTAGAAGGCACCTTTAAGGAAGGTCTATCCCTCATCCCGAGAACGCTGAGGAGAATCAAGCTATACAAGGAGCGGATCGCACCTCATAGGTTGATGGTGTTCTACTATAAGATCGCTTGGATGTACTTGGGCAACAATCAGCCGGGCAAGGCAATAAACTATATCTCTAGAATCATCAATGACGACATCGAAGACTTTAGAGAAGATATCCAATCTTATAGTCGATTTGTCTTCTTGATGGCACATTATGATTTAGACAATATGGAGCTGCTTCCCTACTTAGTAAGAACAGTGGATGCTCACTTTAAGAAGACAAAGATCCAGAATAAGTTACAACTGCGGTCTCTACAATTTTTCAAGAAAATTCAAAATGTCGGCATCTCCGACCGACTAGAAGTATTGCAGGATTTCAAAACAGACCTAGAAGTGATCTATAAAGATCCATATGAGCTGCGATCCTTCTTATATCTTGATATTCTGAGCTGGGTTACCGCTAAAATAAATCGTCAGGATACGATGAAAGGCATGATCTTAATAACTCAACAATCATAAAGAAAGGGTCATCCAATGACTTGAATGACCCTTAATATATATGTTTTCTAATTGCTGTATTAATCGTTACCCAAGAATGTAAGCAAGAAGTATAAGAACATAACAAGTGCTGACAAAGCGCCTGCTACGTATGTCATAGCCGCCCACCACAGTGCATCTTTCGCACCGTCATATTCTGCGCCTTGCGTTGTTCCTGTATTGTCCAACCAGACAAGTGCTCTTCGACTTGCGTCAAATTCTACAGGCAGTGTAATCAATGAAAACAATGCTGCCATACCAAAAGTCGCTACCAAGGCAAGCATCATAAAATTACCAATCATACCAGCTCCTGCTCCCATGCCAAAGATGAATCCCATAAATAAGAACTGTTGCATCTTTGACGAAGCCTGCACGGCAGGTACCAACGCAGATCTAACCTTCAACATCTGATAAGCTTCAGCGTGCTGCACTGCGTGTCCACATTCGTGAGCAGATACTGCAGCAGCTGCTACATGTCTACCTCGGTATACTTCAGGACTTAAAGTGATAATCTTCTTGAGTGGATTGTAGTGATCCGACAAAAACCCTTTACCTTCTCTTACTTGCACATCGCTGATACCGTAGTGGCTCAACATGTCTTTAGCTACCTCTGCTCCTGTTTTCCCAGAGCTCGTTGGCACTTGACTGTACTTCTTAAACTTGCTTTTAAGACGACCACTGATGAGCGCTCCAGCAAGAGTTGCGACACCAATAATCAAATAATATCCCATCATGATTGTAAAAATTTACTAATTAATCAATTCAAATCTTGTGTATGGCACAAGTGCCTTGGGCATCTTAATCCCATCTTCAACTTGATTGTTCTCCAATATGGCTGCAACGATCCTGGCTAAAGCCAACGCGCTACCATTGAGTGTATGTGCTAAGTGCTTCTTGCCATCTGCATCTCTGTATCTGAGCTTCAGCCTGTTAGCCTGATATGTCTCAAAGTTAGATACTGAGCTTACTTCAAGCCAGCGATCTTGTGCAGCACTATACACTTCAAAATCAAATGTCAAAGCGGAGGTAAACCCCAAGTCTCCACCACATAAACGCAATATCCTATATGGCAGTTCCAATTTTGCTAAAAGTCCTTTGACATGCTCTACCATATCATCTAAGACTTGGTACGATTTATCAGGATGAGAGATCTGAACAATCTCTACTTTATCAAATTGGTGCACTCTATTCAACCCCTTCACATCTGCGCCATAGGATCCAGCTTCTCTTCTGAAGCATGGAGTGTAGCCTGTTAGCTTTATCGGCATATCAGACTCCTTTAATATGACGTCTCTATAGATATTAGTCACAGGTACTTCAGCTGTAGGTATCAGATAGAGGTCATCCTTCTCAGCGTAATACATCTGCCCTTCTTTATCAGGTAGTTGACCCGTAGCACGCGCAGAATCAGCATTTACCAAGAGTGGAGGGATAATCTCCTCATATCCAGCAGCTGTAGCTTCATCCAAAAAGAAGTTGATCAACGCTCTTTCTAATCGTGCGCCTTTTCCTCTAAACAATGGAAAACCTGAACCTGTTATCTTCACCCCAGCCTCAAAATCTATTAGGTTATACTTCTTAGCAAGCTCCCAGTGCGGCAGCCCTCCATCCAAAGGCATCACCTCTGAAGTCCATGGTGTAACCACTACATTATCTTCATCAGTATTGCCAGCTGGCACAGATGGATGTGGCACGTTAGGTATAGACAATAAAAGCTCATCGAGTTGAGATGCGATGCTCTGCTGCTCCTCATCAAGCACCTTAGAACGCTGCTTGATTGTCGCTACCTTTGCCTTAGCTGCTTCCGCCTCATTGGCTTGACCCGATTGGTACAGTTTGCCTATCTCTTTCGAAATCAAATTGACTTCTGCAAGACATGCGTCCAAACTGGCTTGGTTGGATTTACGCTTGACATCGAGTTCTGCGATCTGATCAATCACCTGGATGGCTTCATCACTGAAGTTCCTGGTTTTCAGGCCTTTAACTATGGCCTCTTTGTTGTCTTTAATGTAGTTAAGTGTTAGCATATCTTCAACTTGACACCAAAGGTCACTATATTATTTGAATATGATATTTCCGAGTTCGGAATTTAAGTGTATTTTTGCGTCGAATTTATCTGTTCAGGTAAAGATTCTTTATTCCTCCGAATTAAGTTCTCTCCCACAGAAAGGCGATTAAATAAAAGTTACGTCGCCCAATTACCCAACATTTTAGTATTTATCACTACCCTTTACGATCTATTATGTACGACATTTTGCAATTAAATGAAATGCTTGTCCCTGAGTTAAGAGACTTAGCTGAATCTCTTGAGATGAAATCATACAAGAAGTTAAGCAAGCAAGATCTTATCTATAAGATACTAGATGAGCAAGCAATAGCAGGCAAGTCTGCAGAAAAGAAAGAGGCTCCTAAAGAAGAGAAGCCAAAGAGAGGCCGTGCTGCTGAGAAAAAAGAAACGAAACCAAGAGCTAAGAGAGCTCCGAAGAAGGACGAGCCTAAAGAAGAGGAAGTTGTAGCTGGAACGAAAGAAGAAGTCAAAGAGGCTGAACCAGAAGCACAAGAGTCCAAACCTGAGAAGTCAGAAAGATCGGACAACAGAGGTGACAATAGAGATAACAGAGGAAGAGATAGAAACGATCGCGATAGAAATCGTGATAATAGAGATAATCGTGGCCGCGACAAGAGAGAGCCTAAGCAAGAGAAGAAAAAGAAGTTTAACGTAGAGTTAGAAGGCATGATCGAGGGTCAAGGTATCCTTGAGATGATGCCGGATGGATATGGTTTCTTACGCTCAAGTGACTATAACTACTTGACATCTCCAGATGATATATATGTATCGCCGTCGCAAATAAGATTATTTGGGTTGAAGACAGGTGATACTGTACAAGGTGCGATCAGACCTCCTAAAGAAGGTGAGAAGTACTTCGCGTTACTTAAAGTATCGTATATCAATGGCTTAGAGCCAAGCGATATCAGAGATAGAGTTCCTTTTGATTATCTAACGCCATTGTTCCCAACTGAGAAGTTCACATTGACTTCAAGGACAGATGGTAAGGATTATGGTAATAGAATGATCGACTTGTTCGCTCCGATCGGTAAAGGTCAGAGAGGACTAATCGTGGCGCAGCCTAAGACGGGAAAGACCTTCTTACTAAAGGATGTTGCCAACGCCATAGCAGCTAATCACCCTGAGTGTTACCTCATCGTCTTATTGATCGATGAGCGCCCAGAGGAGGTGACAGATATGAAAAGAAGTGTTCGCGCTGAAGTTATCTCATCAACATTTGATGAACCAGCTGACAATCACGTTCGTGTAGCTAACATAGCAATCGAAAAAGCAAAGAGACTGGTAGAATGTAACCATGACGTGGTGATACTACTGGACTCTATAACAAGACTCGCAAGAGCATATAACACTGTGGCACCTGCAAGTGGCAAAGTACTTTCTGGTGGTGTAGAGGCTAACGCTCTTCAGAAGCCTAAAAAGTTCTTTGGTGCTGCGAGAAACATAGAAAACGGTGGTTCTTTAACCATACTTGCAACTGCTCTTACAGATACAGGCTCAAGAATGGACGAAGTAATCTTTGAAGAATTCAAGGGTACTGGTAACATGGAGCTTCAGCTGGATAGAACATTGGCTAACAAGAGATTGTATCCTTCTATTGACTTGACGAGATCTAGTACTCGCCGTGAAGAGTTGTTGTTAGAAGAAGCTATGTTGAAGCGTATGTTTATCCTACGTAAGCACTTAGCAGATATGAAGGCAGATGAAGCTATGGAGTTCTTACGCAAGCATATGCTGGGGACGAAGACCAACGAGGAGTTCCTCGTTCAGATGAATAATTAATATTTTAGAGATCATAAGCTTGGAGGCAAAGGATTATAGGACTATCTTTGCGCTCCATTTGTAAATAAGGATTTTCGCTATGAAACGTACATTTCAACCTTCTAATAGAAAGAGAGCTAACAAACACGGCTTCAGAAGCCGTATGAGCGATAAAAGTGGTCGTTCTGTATTAGCAAGCAGAAGAGCGAAAGGCCGTAAGAAGCTGACTGTCTCTGACGAGAAATACACTAAGTAAGGACCTTCTCCTTAACAGTTCTCCATCACCCTTTATATTTACTATCATCAAACTTAAGGTCTATCACTTAGGATAATATTCTTTTCTTTGGTGACAATGACTGATTCTGTTACATCCTATACTTTACAGAAGCACGAACGGTTAAAATCCAGAGCTACCATACAACAGCTCTTTACTCAAGGATCATCACTCTTCGTTTTCCCTCTGAAGCTGATATATATCAGGATAGAAGCAGATCAATCACACAATGACTTTACTGTGGGTGTAACCGTTCCCAAGAGAAATCACAAGAAAGCCCACACTCGCAATCTCCTCAAACGAAGGATAAGAGAGGCATACCGTAAGAATAAACCATCTTATACGATGCAAGTCGATACTCCCCAGCGTTATGCTCTCATGTATATACTCGTGGATCAAAACATAACTGAATACGACCATATCCAGAGGTCCATTGTCAAGCTGAATAAAAAGCTCATCAAGAAAATCAGCTCTACTAATGATTAATCATAGTCATAAAGTACTCCGACTATCAGTTATTAGCTTTATCCTCTTTGCAACGCTAAGTGTCGACGCACAGATATACTTTCAGTATGAACAAGCCAACACTCTTAAAGTAAGAAAATACCAAGCCGGTGATATTATAAAGTTTAGGCTAAAACAGTTTGGCGAAGAGTGGATCACAGATGATATCATGCAGATTGTACAAGAGGACAACACATTGGTTTTCTACGATCAGATTATACAACTAGATGAGATTACACACTTTCAGTATGATCGGCCATGGGCTAATTCTGTAGGCACATCTCTCATGACCTTCGGCACATCATGGCTTGTATTTGGGGGTGCTATAGAAGGACTCAGAAGTATTGATGCTATAGAGACTGATTATAAGTTTGGTACTGATACTGCCATTATAGGGGTATCAACCATACTCACCGGTTACCTTACCAAGAAACTCTGGAGTAAAGCAATCAAGAAAATGAATAAGAAGAATAGAGTCAGAATAGTTGATGTACGTTTCTAAGAAGCTAGTATCACTTCTATAGCTTCTCTATATCCATCCATGCCTTTACCAATGATAGAAGCCTTAGCAACAGCTTTAATATAAGAGTGGTGTCTAAACTCCTCCCTTTCGTAAATATTAGAAATATGCACTTCAACAACTGGTGTTGTTATGGCAGAAACTGTGTCCGCAAGAGCAATAGACGTATGCGTATAACCTCCAGGATTAAGTATAATACCGTCTATCTCAAAGCCAACTTCTTGTAGCTTATCGATCAAACCACCTTCATGATTAGACTGAAAGTAGGTTAAATCAACATTTGGATATTCAGACTTTACTTTTAGAAAGAACTGTTCGAATGTTTGTGTACCATATATCTCTGGTTCTCTTACACCTAGCAAGTTCAGATTAGGGCCATTAAGTATGAGAATCGACTTCATATTATAGAGTCATCAGTTGACAACATCTGATAAGAACTTGATTCTAACCAGTTGAATCTCATCCATAGTGATGTCTTCTTCTTTCAATTCTGCAAAGGCATCTTCTATAGATTCTGAATCAGCCTCACCAAAGTAATCATAGATCTCTTCGATAACATCTTCGTCTAGCTGATCCTCTAAGTAGTAGTTGATATTCAACTTAGTACCAGAACTAACGATGATATTCATCTCGTCCATCAACTCTTCTAAACTCATATTACTAGAAGTCGCGATATCTTCCAACGGTATCTTTCGATCTATCCCTTGGATGATAGCCACTTTAGCCTTGGATTTATCAGCCACTTGCTTCATAACAAAGTCAGTTGGCTTTTCGATATTGTTAACTTCGATGTATTCTTTTATTTCTTCAATAAAAGGAGCTGCATATCTATTGGCCTTACCTTTACTAACACCCGAGATGTTCAACATATCATCCATCGAAGTAGGATAATACGTCGCCATATCTTGAAGGGAAGGATCCATGAATACTATCCATGGCTTTACACCATGTTTCTTCGCTTCGCTAAGTCTTACATCCTTTAGAATCTTAAAGAGTGTATCATCTAGTGCTCCACCTTTTGCCGCCGTTGATGTCACTGCATCAGCAGCTCCTTCTTTGGAATAATCATGATTGATACTAATGGAAAACTCTCCACCTTTTTCTAAAAACTCTGCTCCTCCAGGGGTGACTTTTATAAGTCCGTACTGCTCAATGTCTTTTCTAAGGTAATTGCCTAGAAGAGACTGTCTCAACAATGAGTGCCAGAACAATGCACCTTGTTCTTTCCCAATGCCAAAACTCTTCTTGATATCAAACTTGTAGTTCTTCATCTCCTGAGTGTTACGCCCAGTGATGTACTCCACTAAAAACTTGATGCCATAGTTTTGATTCAGTTCTTTTACGATACCGATAGCATGCCTCAACTCTGTTCCAACTTCTTGCGTAGCTTTTGGACGCTGACAGTTATCACAATTCTTATTACAATTTTCGCTTGCAAACTCTTCTCCAAAGTAATGGAGTAAAAACTTACGACGGCATTGACTTGTCTCAGAATATGCCACAACCTCTTCCATCAACTGTGCACTCAGTTCGCGCTCAGATAATGGCTTGTCCTTTAAGAATTTTTCTAACCTTAATATATCCTTGTATGCATAAAATGCAAAACACTTTCCGACTAAACCATCACGCCCTCCTCTACCAGTTTCCTGATAATAATTCTCGATACTCTTTGGGATATTGTAATGGATGACAAACCTTACATCAGGTTTATCGATTCCCATTCCAAATGCAATAGTCGCAACAATAACATCGATCTCTTCCATCAAGAAGTTATCTTGCACCCTTGATCTTGTCTTGGCGTCAAGACCCGCATGATATGGAGCAGACTTTATGCCGTTAACTTGAAGTACTTGTGAGATTTCCTCTGTGGACTTTCTTGATTGTACGTAAATAATCCCTGATTCGTCTGGTTGCTTTTTTATAATCTGTACGATCTCCCTGATCGTCTGATCTTTATTGATTTTTGGCCTTACTTCATAGTACAGGTTCCCTCTGTTAAATGAAGAGACAAAAACATTCTGATTAGACATTGCTAAGTTTTTAGCGATGTCTGATTTTACTTTTGGTGTTGCCGTTGCAGTTAAGGCGATCACCGGTATCTGATCATTGATACCGTGAATCATCTCTCTTATCCTTCTATACTCCGGTCTAAAGTCATGGCCCCACTCTGAGATACAATGCGCCTCATCCACTGCTACAAAAGAAACAGGAACACTTTTGAAAAAAGCGATATTCTCTTCTTTGGTTAAAGTCTCTGGTGCCACGAACAACAATTTGGTTTCGCCACCGACAATATCGACTTTCACCTCACGGACTTGAGTCTTACTTAGAGAGCTATTGAGAAAGTGAGCAATCTTATCTTCTCCACTATAACTTCTTATAGAGTCAACTTGATTCTTCATCAGTGCAATCAATGGAGATATGATGATTGCGGTTCCTTCAGAAAGGATAGCTGGCAACTGATAGCACAAAGACTTACCACCACCAGTAGGCATAATCACTAAAGTGTCATGACCTGTGAGTATAGATTGGACGATCTCCTCTTGGCGATCTTTGAATGAATCAAATCCAAAATACTTTTTGAGTGCCTCATGAAGGTCACTCGAAGAATAGCTCATTTTAAAACTTGTTATACTTACTTAGTTCAATTTTTACACAGAAAGCATGCTTTGGAAAGAGTTGATTTATTTACGGCAGTACGTAGTGAGTGTTGTATTGCTTCTAAGATACTTAATAAATTTGAAGAAATCTAGTTTTTATAATTCTAATCTTCTGTACTCAACTAATGAATACGGGAGACAATTTATTTTTACAGCCAACGAAAATAATAATTATTTGAACCAACACCAACTAATGAATGGGTAGAAGTAGTGTCGTCAACCTTACCCTTATTATGACTACAGAGTCACTCAAAATTGCATAAGGATCGCTCTCATTTTTAAAGAATAATCAATCGAATAACTAATGATAAACGACATAATAAATAATAACACGAAGACTAACCGCCAGTCAGCACAAATCTCAATTAAGACTCAAATGCTATTTCAAACTTTGGTTGGAAAGTAGAGGCATCTGCCTGAACAAGATATGAATGCCAGCTATCAGGGCAACTTGACATATCCAATAAGCATCCTTTTGTGATATAAGGGTATATCTCATCATATCTCTGGCTTTTGTTCATCTCGATACGTCGATTGACATGAGATCTATTTATCTGATGGATCTTCTTTATGCCAGAAGCTGCCAGCAACTCTATAAAGCTGGCGATGGTTTCCTTATGAAATTCCGCAATCCTTTCTTTCTTATCTTTTACTACAAGCCCTCGCATCAAGTGTGGGTCATTAGTAGTTACACCTACTGGACAGGTATTTTTATTGCATTCCAGTGCTTGGATACAACCCAAGGCGAGCATCATTGCCCTTGCACTATAACATACATCAGCTCCTAAGGCAAATACTCGAAACATATCAAAGCCTGTCACAATCTTACCAGCTGCAATTAAAGCTATGTCTTTCTTAAGGTCAAAACCGACGAGTGCATCATGTGCAAATGCCAATCCTTCGCGAAGAGGCATCCCAACTGAGTTGCTAAATTCAAGAGGTGCAGCACCTGTCCCCCCTTCTCCTCCATCAATAGCGATAAAATCTGGCTTTATCCCCGTCTCTATAATGGCTTTGCAAATAGCCAAAAACTCTGACTTAGAGCCTACACAAAGTTTAAAGCCTATAGGTTTGCCTCCTGACAATTCTTTTAACTGGCCTATGAAATTCATAAGTCCAACAGGTGTATTAAATGCTTTGTGATAAGGTGGGGACAAAACGTCTTTCCCCATAGGGACATTACGGATCTTTGAAATCTCTTCAGTTACCTTTTTCGCTGGCAAAATACCACCATGCCCAGGCTTAGCACCTTGCGAGAGCTTGAGCTCGATCATCTTTACATTATCTGCCGCTGCTCTTTGAGCGAAGAGTTCGGGCGAAAAGCCTCCATCTTCGGCACGAGAACCGAAGTATCCCGTTCCGATCTGATATATCAAGTCACCATTATACTTATCATGATATTCTGAAATACCTCCTTCTCCAGTATTGTGTGCAAAGTTGCCTATCGCAGCACCGCCATTTAACGCCATGATGGCATTCTTACTTAGCGAACCATAACTCATAGCAGATACATTGAGCATACTACAGCTATAAGGTTGCTTACAACCCGGTGCACCAATCACAAATCTCGGTTCATCAAGTATATCATGATGACTAAGTGCTGCGATACTGTGGTTCATCCATTCATACCCTGTCTCGTATACATTCATCTGAGTACCGAATGGTGCCGTATCGAGTACATTCTTGGCTCTTTGGTAGGCAATTGATCTGTAGATCCTTGAGAATGGCCGGCCATCTGTATCTGGTTCAACAAAATATTGATAAATCTTTGGGTGTAGCCAATCTGCCAGGTATCTAAAATGACCTACTATCGGGAAGTTACGACGGATGCTTTGCTTGGTCTGAACATAATCTCCAATCCCAATAAAAAGCAAAACTCCAACGATGGCCGCTAAGGCCCAAAACCAAACGCCTACAAACAGAGCTAAAAGGACTGCCCCTATAAGAGCCAATATCAATACCACAAAAATCATGTCGTCAAATCAGTTTTCTCTAAGGTAAAAAAGATCGCTGTAATAAAATCAAATCTTTGAAGAGGTAATCTCTTTAAGTAATAACAGAGACCGTATTTTGCTTCTTTAAGAATGTAAGCCACGTCATTATGAGAAGTTTTCTACTCTTACTTTCATTGAGTTTCATCATAGGTTGCCAACCTTCCACTGAGCTGATAACAAAGCAGCGCGTACCGCACTTCACCTGGTACAATGCGACGGTTTACTTCATGATGACGGATCGATTTTATGATGGTGATGCATCCAACAATTATCAACATACTGTAGATAATCAACCGGCTCCATATCGAGGTTATATGGGCGGCGATATCAAAGGGATCACACAAAAGGTAAGAGATGGATACTTTACAGATCTTGGTGTCAATGCTATATGGATGACACCTCTTGTTGAGCAAATCAAAGGTTCTGTTGATGAGGGCACTGGGACCTCGTTTGGTTTTCATGGTTACTGGACACGGGATTGGACTGCTCTTGATAGCAAGTTTGGGACCAAGGCTGATCTTCAAGAACTAATCAAAGAATCCCACCAAAGAGGGATAAGAGTCCTTATGGATGTGGTAGCTAATCATACCGGCCCTGTTACTCCTTTGGACAGCCAATGGCCAGACGAATGGGTGAAAACCGGACCACGATGCACCTATGTAAGTGCTGAGACGACTATCAACTGTACACTGGTTGAGAATCTTCCTGATATCAAAACAGAGAGCGAAAGTGAGGTTACACTACCGAAGTTTTTAGTTGAAAAATGGAAAAGTGAAGGGAGATATAATCAAGAGGTTGCAGAACTGGACGAGTGGTTTTCTACCACTGGATATAAGAGAACAGCTGTCAACTTCATCCTGAAGTGGTTAGTCGACTTTATCAAAGAATATGGGGTTGATGGATTTCGCGTGGACACGGTTAAGCACACGGAAGCAGATGTGTGGGATAATCTTTGGCAACAAGCATATATCGCTTACGCAAATTATAAAAAGGAACACTCAGACCCTGTCTTAGATTATGACGATGAGTTCTATATGGTTGGCGAGGTATACAACTACTACATCAGTGGTGGTAGAAATTATAATTATGGAGATGAAGTGGTTGATTTTTATGGTACAGGATTCAAAAGCCTAATCAACTTTGACTTTAAGTCAGATGCACATAATGATTATGAGCAGATATTTTCTAAATACGACACTCTACTTCACGGACCGCTCAAGGGCAAATCGATACTTAACTATATCAGCTCTCATGATGATGGAGGACCATTTGATAAAGAACGAATGCGTACGATCGAAGGAGGTACTAAGCTGTTGCTTTGCCCAGGAGGTGTGCAGATCTATTATGGCGATGAGACAGGTCGCTCGCTATCTGTGAAAGCAGATGGAGATGCAACATTAAGGTCATTTATGAACTGGGATGAGCTGGAAAAAGGCATAAATATCAATGATGTTTCTACACAAGAGATACTTCGACATTGGCAGAAGATTGGTTCATTTAGAAGAGACAATCCAGCCGTAGGTGCTGGAAGACACCAGATGATCAATGATCAACCATATGTATTCAAGCGAGTGTATAATGAAAGTGACTATGAGAACAAAGTAGTCGTTGGCTTAGATCTACCAAAGGGTAAAAAGAAGATCAAAGTAGATGGAGTATTTGCCGATAAGGCGAAAGTAATAGATACTTATGGAGAAGTGGGCGCTATCGTAGAAGATGGTCATATTACTGTAGACACTCCTTATGATGTCGTCCTGATAGAACAAGTTGATGAATAGAGGCAGTCATACTTGAAGGATATGCTGTTTAATTGGCGTAATATTGTATCTCTTTAAACGTCGTGATCATGAATATTGAATTAAAAAGAGTAGATGATGCTTTTCGTCTACATGCCACTAATGAGCGTGGAGATAGTCTACACAGTGATGGATCTGCTGCGATAGGTGCTGGCGAACAAGGCTGGAGACCTATGGAGCTACTTCTGGTCAGTCTTGCAGGTTGCAGTAGTATCGATATCATATCTGTACTTAAAAAACAAAGGCAAGACGTCACAGACATAAAGATCGATGTTTCTGGCACCAAAAAGGATGGCATACCTTCTCCATACGAGACGATAAATGTGCACTTCACGGTAACTGGAGCAGTTAAAGAATCCAAAATGGAGAAAGCTATAGAGCTTACGAAGGGAAAGTATTGCTCAGTTTACTTTTCTTTGCACCCTGATATCGATGTAAGTTATACCTACACATTGATTACTGCTTAACATAAAAAGAACAGACCTTCGCAATAAACAACTCCGATCATACTTCGTCAGAAGCCTTCAATAGAAGAATCAAACAACGGATGAAAGAAGACACTAAAGCCATCAGAGGTCAGATAGACCGTACTGCATATAGGGAGCATAGTGTGCCGATGTTTTTGACTTCAAGCTTCGTATACAATAGCGCTGAACACGCCGAGCGAATGTTCAATGGTGAAGAGAAGGGTGATATCTACAGCAGATTTACCAATCCCAATACGACCGAGCTTATCAATAAGTTTTGCCAACTGGAAGAAGCAGAAGACGGCATCGTCACCGCTTCGGGCATGGCGGCAGTGTTCAACACTTTGGCAGCTCATCTGAAGTCAGGTGATCATCTGGTTGCATGCTCTTCACTATTTGGCAATACGAACTATATCATCAAGAACATCCTGCCTACATGGGGCATCGATTATACCTTAGTAGATGCAAGTGATCAAAAAGGATGGGCTGAGGCTTTTCAGCCAAATACTAAAATGGTGCTCATCGAAACACCGACTAATCCAGGACTTGAGATCTTGGATCTAAGTTTCCTATCCGCACTTTGCAAAAAGCATGATGCTATCTTTTGTGTAGACAACTGCTTTGCTACACCGATCCTGCAAAAGCCGCTTCTATTTGGTGCAGACTTAAGTATACACTCTGCTACAAAATGGACAGATGGTCAAGGCAGAGTATTGGGTGGTATTGTAGTAGGTAAAAAAGAATATACGCAACCGATCTTTGACTTTCTGAGACGGACAGGTGCTTCGCTTTCACCATTTAATGCTTGGTTACTCAGCAAGAGTATTGAGACATTGGGATTAAGAATGGAGAGACATTGTTCTAACGCCTTACGACTTGCAGAGCACTTAGAAGCACATGGTAAAATCAAAAGAGTGCGCTACCCTTTTCTAAGTTCTCATCCGCAACACGAGCTAGCCAAAAAGCAAATGAAATACGGCGGCGGGATCATAACTGTAGATCTTGGAAATTCTAAAAAGGAAGTTTTTGACTTTATTAATAGACTGACGATACCAAGCATCACAGCTAACCTTGGAGATAGCAGGACGATAGTAACTCATCCGGCGACGACAACGCATAGCAAGCTGTCAACTGAAGAACAAGAATCATCTGACATATATATATCCACCCTGAGGCTCTCAGTCGGTCTTGAAAATGTTGAAGATCTCATAGAAGATATTGATCATGCCTTAACTCAATTGTCATGAGCATCCAGTCAATATCCCTTAACATACCGCTTGCTCTAGAAATCGGTGGTTCAATTAAAAATCCTGAAGTAGCATACACTACTTATGGAACCCTCAACGAAGCAAAAAGTAACGTTACCCTCATCTGTCACGCATTGACAGCCAATAGTAATGCGGATGATTGGTGGTCTGGATTATTTGGATCAGGCAAAGTGTTTGATCCTGAAAGAGACTTTGTCATATGCATCAATAATCTTGGTTCGCCGTATGGTACGTCGTCTCCAAAGAGTCTTAATGAAGATGGTGAGAGATATGGACTTGACTTTCCGGCCTATACTCTAAGAGATAATGCCAGACTACATATCCGTCTATTAGAACACCTCGGGATAGATAAGATCAACTTAATTGTAGGTGGGTCTTGTGGTGGTAACATAGCACAAGAGATGGCAATCATCCTTGGAGATCGTGTCAATCAACTCATAGCGATGTGCTGTAGTGCGATTGAAACACCATGGGTTATCAGCATCCACGAATCACAACGGATCGCACTGCAAGCAGATCCAACATTGACAGATAAAACTGAAAGCGCTGGCAAAAAAGGACTGAGAGGTGCACGAGCATTTGCTTTACCATTTTATAGGTCGCATCCTTCATTTAAGATTCGTCAATCAGAAGAAGACAATGGAAAGCTAGATGACTTTAAAGCCTCGAGCTATGTGAGATATCAAGGAGATAAGTTTGTGGATAGATACGATGCTCATTGCTACTATAAGCAATTAACTGCTCTGGATACACACAATGTGGGAAGAGGTCGATCTAATATCGAATCTGCACTTGCCAAGGTCTCCGCTCGTACATTGACAATTGGATTTAATACCGACCTTTTAATACCTGTAGTTGAGCAACAGTCTATCGCAGAGCACATACCAGATGGAACTTATGCTGAGGTTGAGACCTTATTTGGTCATGATGCTTTCTTAATCGAAACTGATAAAATCCAATCTGCTATTGATCATTGGACAATACAAAAGCCATAATGGAAGTATGCTCATATCAGACATTGACAGCTTATAAGGAGACTAAGCATGGCATGTACCTTCAAGACGACGAAGGTGAAGAAGTGCTACTCCCCAGCAAGTACGTACCTGATGGTCTTAAGGTCGATGATAAGATCGAAGTATTTATCTATTACGATAGCCAAGATCGAGAGATTGCCACTACTCAAAAACCAATCATCAGCCCTTATGGCTTTGCATACCTTGATTGTGTTGATGTGGCACCATTTGGAGCATTTATGAATTGGGGATTAGATAGAGATCTACTCATCCCCAATGCCGAACAAGCACATCCGCTTACAGTTGGCCAATCATATCTCACTTACTTATTTGTAGATGAGCAAGAGCGCATCACGGGCACAACACATGTAGACCGATGCTTTTCTAATGAAGATTTTGATTTAAAAATAGGTGACCAGGTAGATCTGTTGGTTTATCAGTTTACAGATATGGGTGTAAAGGTTGTCATCGACGATATGTACACTGGTCTGCTATACAGAGATCAAGTACAATCTCCTCTAAGACATGGAGATCGAACTAAGGGTTATATCAGCAAGATAAGAGATGAGAATAAGTTAGATGTCTCGCTCCATCGTTTTGGTTACAACAAGGTGATCGATAATAAAGACAGAATCTTGCAAGCGCTCCATAATGCTGGAGGCTTCTTACCGCTCCATGACAAAAGCGAACCAGACAAAATCAAACATCATCTTCAGATCAGTAAGAAGATCTTTAAGAAAGCAATTGGTGGCTTGTACAAAGACAAGAAGATCAGGATAGAACCAGAAGGCATCTATCTCATCAAGTAAAGAAGATAATTAAAATGGAACGCTAAGGTGACTAGGCCTTGGAAAGTCTAAGAGCTTTGACCAACTCCTCATTTTTATCGAAGATGCGGATGATATATACACCTTTCTTCAGATCCTCAACATTGTAGTACTTATCAGGACTAGCAAAGACTTTGCGGATCTGCTTGCCTATGATATTATTGATAGTGATATATTTTACGGAAGTAGAAGGAAGAGAGATCTTAAATCGATCAGTAGCTGGATTAGGAAAGATCTTAATCTCTGACAACTCTTTTTTCTGCTCGACCTTCGGTTGTGCAATAGACACTAACTGTGCTGAGCTGCTCAAAGAGCAACAGCAGAGTAGTAATCCGAGCAAAAACTGAAGGTACAAGTGCTTCATATGATGTAAATATACATGGTTACCTCTATCTCAGTGCCTAAAGAATTGTTAAAAGCCTACAAACGCTTAATATTTTACCAATTCGACACAATAAATAATGATAGATCAAATATAACAATTAATTATAATGTGTAACTTTCTGGACAACATCATTTTACTATTAAAATGATTATATCTCAAAGTAAGCAGCAGTTAGGAAAACTAACCAAGGGTATGCCCTAGGTAGTGCAGAAGACCTTTAATAATGAAATAGAAAGTAGATCACAACGCTTAGGCTAATTAGGTAGTTATCTTTAGACCAACGCGAAATCAACATCAGACAAAACATATGAATATAGTTATCATAGGCAACGGCATCAGCGGTATATCTACTGCAAGATGGCTTCGTAAACTAAGCGATCATAATATTACTGTCATCTCCTCAGAATCAGACCACTTTTATTCTCGTACAGCACTCATGTATATATATATGGGTCATATGCGATATCAAGACACTAAACCTTACGAAGACTACTTCTGGGAAAAGAACAGAATAGACCTCGTCAACGATCATGTCGAAGGAGTGAATTATGAAACAAAGACGCTGACCCTTAAAAAAGGAAATACCCTTCAATATGACAAGCTTGTCCTTGCACTTGGATCTAAGTCTAACAAGTTTGGATGGCCGGGTCAAGACCTCAATAAAGTTACAGGACTTTATAATCTTCAAGACTTAGAAAAAATCGAAGCTTACAGTGATGGACTCAATCGAGCCGTAATTGTAGGTGGCGGGTTGATAGGTATCGAGCTGGCAGAGATGTTTCACAGTAGACACATACCTGTTACAATGTTTGTAAGGGAGAAAAGCTTCTGGGATGCCGTTTTACCACAGGAAGAATCTCAAATGATCACGCGTCATATACTCAAGAATGGCATCGATCTTCGCTTAGGTACCAACCTTAAAGAGATCGTAGATGACGGCAAGGGCAATGCATGCGCGGCCATAGCACTGGAGTCTGGCGATAAGGTTGATTGTGGCTACGTAGGTTTAACAGCTGGAGTAAGCCCTAATGTTGACTGGTTAAAAGAAAGTGGGTTAAAAATAAATAGAGGCATCATCGTTAATGATAAATTAGAAACTAATCAGTCTGATGTCTACGCCATCGGTGATTGTGCAGAGCAAGCTAATCCTCTGCCAGGAAGACGAGGTGTTGAAGCAATCTGGTATACAGGTCGCATGATGGGTGAGACATGTGCTTACAATATCTGTGGACACGATATCTCATATAATCCTGGCATCTGGTTCAACAGTGCCAAGTTTATAGATATCGAATATCAGGTATATGGAGAAGTACTTGCCAAACCTAAAGAACATCACAAGGCTCTTTACTGGGAGCATGAAGACGGGGAGAAAAGTGTCCGTATCCTTTATGATATTAATGATGAATCAATTGTAGGGTTTAATCTGATGGGCATCCGATTCAGACATGAAGTATGTGAGAAGTGGTTACGCGAAAAAACGAATGTAAAAGAAGTAATCGCCAATCTCACCTTAGCCAATTTTGATCCTGAGTTTTATAAAAAGCACGAAGAAGAAATAGCAAAGAGCTTTTCTAATCAGTGCGACTTAAATTTTTCTACTCCTAAGAAGTCTAACCTCGATAGAGTTCTTTCATTTTTAAAAGCATAAACCAAAGTATAATGTCAGAAGTTTATAAAAGCATGTCGATATCAAATCCTCATCCTCCTTTTGAAGATGGGGTGCAAAAGGCAATGGCAGCAATTGCAGGTATAGGATTATTAATATTGATACTTGCTACTATAGGTGTTGAAAGCATCAGCACACCACTTAATCTTGCCTTGTCTATTGGCCTTATGTCGATAGGTACTATAGGCTTTGCCTACAGAGCTTTTAGAATCAAACCTGCAGGTATCAAGAATAACGGTGTTTGGTTCAGTAGTGCCATGTCGCGAGGCGTCATAGGTTGGATCGCAGGGATTGTGATCACTGGATTTTACATTGTACTCTACTGGTATGAAGGTCTCCTTGGATTAGGCGCTAGTGGAGCAGCCAATACTGGCTTAGTAGGCTTCTTCGATCCCTTAGCTATGGCAATCAAAGGCACTCCTGCAAGCCAATGGTTCGTTTATGGCACACTTTATACGGTTGCAATTCTGATATTTGGTGTAAGGTTTATCTGGAGATATAGGCACAACAGATATCAAGTAATCAGAACACTTAGTGTGATGGGTTTCCAATTGTTCTTTGCATATCTCATACCTGAGATATTAGAAAGTCTCAATGGAGAATATGCCACTAAGTGGTTTGACAAAGACATGAAAAACATGTGGCCATTGGACTATGACATGTTCGATGCTTGGCACATCAATAACATGAGCTCAACTGGTATCTTAGGTTGGGGATTCTTGATCTTCAGTTTGCTAATGATCTTTGTTGTTTCTCCATTCCTTACTTACAAATACGGAAAGAGATGGTACTGTAGTTGGGTTTGTGGATGTGGTGGTCTTGCAGAGACTGCAGGAGACTCATTCAGACATCTTTCTGATAAATCTATGAATGCCTGGAAGATAGAAAGATGGATGATACACAGTATTCTCGTCTTTGTGACGATCATGACCATTGCAGTTGTTTATGGATACCTTGGAGATGGATCACAGTACTATATCACAAGGACGATGTTTACAATGATTGTTGTGGCCGTTCTTGTTATAGTAGGCGGAGCATTTTACTACTTCATGAATAAAAGAAAAGATGCAAAGAAAGATTTGCAAAAGATCATCATGGGTATAGCGGCAGTCATCGCTGTTATTCTTTTGATCAACTTTCTAACTGGAAGTGGCAATGCTTTTTTTATAGACAATTACACTTTTAAAAAGTGGTATGGTTTCTTGATTGGTGCAGCATTCTCAGGGGTAGTTGGTGTTGGATTCTATCCATTGATGGGCAGTAGAGTTTGGTGCCGATTTGGATGCCCGATGGCAGCGATCTTAGGTATTCAACAGAAGTTGTTTTCAAGATTTAGAATCACGACTAACGGTAGCCAATGTATCTCATGCGGCAACTGCTCAACTTACTGTGAGATGGGTATAGACGTTAGATCTTATGCACAGAAAGGGCAGAATATCGTAAGAGCAAGTTGTGTAGGCTGCGGCGTTTGTGCAGCAGTCTGCCCAAGAGGTGTTCTAAAATTAGAAAATGGTGCAACCGATGTCTTCGAAAAAACAATAGACATCCGTAACAACCATGTTCAGATGGATACGATATAATTCTAAATAAAGCAAAGCAGCAGTTGACTAAAAGTCAACTACTTCAATATCAAATGCTATTGCTGTGTTGCAAGGGATAGATCCCTGGCCATTGGTTCCATATGCTAATTCATATGGTATATAAAGTGATCCAGATCCTCCCTTCCCATATAACGGGATACCTTCTTGCCATCCTCGGATAACATTGCGCAAGGAAAAAGTGATAGGATCATCACTACCGTCAAATTGCTCTCCATCTAAGAAGTAGCCTTTGTAAAAGACAGTTACGGTAGAGGTTGGTGTCGGTTTCTCAGAACTACCAGGTTGGTCTATGACATAATAAAGACCTGAGCCAGTTTTATCTGGAGAGATGTTGTTAGCTTCAAAAAAGGCTTGTAATTGATCTTCACTTGATTGACTATTGCAATCATCACCTCCACAAGAGCTCATTGTCAAAGATGCTGCTACTAATAAGCTTATTAAAACGTATGTATATCTAGCCATGATTCTTCTTTATTTGGACTGCAAATAAAACGATTTTGAGACTAGTTTGTGTACTCTTTGCTTGAACGAAGAGCAATTTTGTCCGATAAAAGAAAAAGTACAGGAAAGATTGTGTGCTTAAGCCGCGTATAGATTGTCCATCCGTTCGGATATATCGGCAAGTCTTGTTCTATCTCCACCGGAGACTTCTGCAGAGCCCCAACCACTATATCCTACTTCCGCTAGAGCTTCATTGACTTTGCCCCAGTTGACACTTCCATCTCCCAGCTTGGCTTTAAATCCTTCCCAGACACCTTCATCATTAGCAAGCTTAGTGCTATAATCCTTGATATCAATTTTCATCACTCTTTTACCCAAGATCGTGATCCATTGTTCTGGCCATCCATAGCGGATGATATTGCCTATATCCATGTACCAACCGATAGCATCAGACTTAAATTGATCAACATATCTCACTGCCTCAAGCGGACTCAGTAAGAAGTTGTTCCAGACATTTTCTAAAGCTATTTTGATTCCTAGGCGTTCTGCTGTGGGAAGTATCTTTTTGATCTCAATGGTACTTCGCTCCCATGCTTCATCATAAGAGACATGTTCATTTACAACCGCTGGAACAAGAAGTACAGTAGTTCCACCTAACTTTTTACAAAGCTCCAATGATTCTTTCATTGACTCCGTACAAAGTTTCCTTTTTTCTGGATCAGGATCTGACAGTGGATTCTTCCAATGAAGAGAGTTTACCAATCCCGGGACTTCGATGCCTGTAGCAGACATAGCTGCCAAGACTTCATCTGTGCTCACATCCGATGGACTATCTAACTCTATACCATCAAAACCCAATTGCTTGACCAATTGGAATTTCTCCATCACGGTCATATCCTCTTTGATCATGCCCCACTTGAGACTCTTCTTATGTAACGGACGATCCGAGACAACAACTGCTGATATGCAAGACCATGGAGTAAGACCCAGTATTGCAGATCCAGCTACTGATCTATTGATAAACTTTCTACGATCCATATGATTTAGATAAATTCTGTGATGCCTGGTTTTGCAACTGCTGCAAGAGGCCAATCCATCTCCCAGTTATATTCGTCAATCTTAGGGCCTAACACCTCAGTCGAGTTAATCGCTTGCTCCCAAGTCAGCTTCTGTCCTGTATATGCAGCCATACGTCCCATGATAGCTAACATTGTGCTATTAGCCGCACGCTCACCATCATTAAAGTATTCTCCCTTTCTTATACCTGCGAATAGCGTATTGTGCTCATTCTGATACATGTTGGACCTATCTCCATCCCACTT
This sequence comes from uncultured Saprospiraceae bacterium, assembly GCA_938022935.1. GTDB lineage: Bacteria > Bacteroidota > Bacteroidia > Chitinophagales > Saprospiraceae > JAJRXG01. The sequence continues at coordinate 2,986 of CALIHL010000131.1, read as the reverse complement.
CCAAGTTTCACTTGCGACTATTTCATGGAGGCTACCGACATTAATATATGAACGTCCTTTTGTCCCCATCATACTAATGTCATATGCTCGACTACAGCCTTTTTGCTGTCTACTTGCATGGTGCCCCATCTTGCCATCTCCATAGTCAAATGTCAATGCAAAATGGTCATACACATTACCAAACTTATCTTCGGTTCTACTTTGTCGGCCACCTGTACCACTCACACTCACTGGCAGCACATCTCCAAATGCCCAAGCCATAAGATCCAAGCTATGCACAGCCTGCTCAGCTATATGATCTCCTGACAACCAGTTAAAGTATAACCAGTTACGCATCATAGTCTCGTTATCCGTCCAACTATCTTGTCTATCCTTATACCAAAGTGCTCCAGTATTGTAGGTGTTATATATACTACCCACTTCTCCGATTGCACCATCCAAGATTCTTTTATAAGTATCCTTCTTCGGCACATCATGTCTCCAGCAAAAGCCCGACATCAATGCCAATCCTTTTTCTTTTGCTTTTTGAGCACTTGCGATCACTCTTCTTATACCTGGTGCATCAACAGCAACAGGCTTCTCACAGAAGACATGCTTGCCAGCTGCAATCGCTGCTTCAAGATGAGCTGGTCTAAAGCTCGGTGGTGTAGTCAGTATCACCACATCAACATCAGACGCCAAGACTTGCTTGTAAGCATCAAAACCCACAAACTTATGTTCCTCATCGACAAGTATCTTATCTGGATTCTCTAACAAGAGATTGTCATATGATTTGTCTAAGCTGTCGCGAAATATATCAGCCATGGCTGTCAAGACAACATTAGGATCAGACAAAGTTGCCTGAAGTGCTGCTCCAGAGCCTCTTCCTCCACATCCGATCAATCCCACTTTAAGTGTATCAACATTGATCTTGTGTTTATAATTTTGAGCGGTTAGGATATTAAAACCTAATGAAGTTGCAATTACGGCTGAGCTTGATTTTCGAACAAATTCGCGTCTTGTGGTTAACATGATCTGACTATTTATCTTGTAAATGATTCAATTCTCTTTCGGCACCTCAGCTCCTGATTCAAGGATCATAGCACCATTTGAAGTAGTAATATAAAAAAAGCTGTTGGTATAATTCTTGATTAATTCTTTCCCTGTCTCTTGTCCTACTACACTTATTGCTGATGCCAACGCATCTGCGGTCATACAATCTGGAGCCAGCACAGTTACATTCTCAAGGTCGTCAACGCCCACTCCAACCTTAGGATCGACGATATGAGCATATCTCTTTCCCTTATAATTGAGGTGCTTAAAGCTGTCTCCAGAGGTCGCAATCGCCTGATCAGATAACAAAAGCGAGTCTTGACCTGCTCCTAACCTCACCAGCCACCTCTCTCCATCTGGCTTCTCTTTACTGGCCATCATGTCTCCACCCCCATCAACTAACATGTGCTCTACTCCTGATAGCTTCAACACATGATAGACTTCATCAACCGTATAACCTTTAGCAATGCCACCAAAGTCCAACTGCATATCTGTCTTTTGTAGCATCACTTTTTGTTGGACATTGTCATAGTCTATCAACTCGTATCCAACGCGAGATCGGGCTTTCGCCAAATACTCTTGACTGGGATACTCTTGTTGTCTAATCGCTCTTCTCCATAACTTGCTAAGTGGTCCAATCGACACATCAAATCCTCCCTCCGTAAAAGTTGAAAGTTTATGCGAAAAAGTTAACACCTGCCACATCTCATCAGACACCTCAGTCCATCGGTCACTACCAGATGTATGAGATAGCATCGTTGCTTCACTCTTAGCGTCATAGTCACTAAAGACATCGTTGAGCTCATCAACACGAGCCCAGCAAGCATCAAAAGCTTGACCTGCACTATATTGGTCAGTAGTATAAATTATAATCTTCCAAGCGGTGCCCATTTTATAATTAATGGACTCATATCTTTCTAATTGCTGACCTTGAAGAACTATTTGCGAAAGCGCTATAAGGCTTGATATAATTAGAAAGTGTCTACGCATGTTATCCTCCTAATACCATCTCCCAAAAGGCAGCTTGGTCTTCTGCTGATGGCTGAACAGCAGGGCTTATGATTCTAAATCCAACAAAAGGAGAATCAGTGTTCCACCAATAACTCTTCGGTATCTGAGGGTCACGCTCTTTCCATTTGCGGCTTGATTCTATACGACAAGAACAACGCTGTTGATCGATCCTGTCATCCCATGATCCACCTCTGACTGTACGAGGATGAAGTCGTGTTGGCTTTATCCAAGGATTGGTCTCACCTGCCATGGTTGTCTGCATTTCATTATATGCATCGTCTTTATATTGATCAAGCGTCCATTCTGATATATTGCCTAACATATCATAGAGGCCCCAAGCGTTAGGTTGCTTAGAACCTACAGGGTGATACTTTTCCATGCTATTATCATAGTACCAAGCATGATTTGTCAACTCCGCTTGATCATCTCCAAAGTAGTATGCACTTGTTGTTCCTGCTTTACATGCATACTCCCACTCCGCTTCAGAAGGGAGTCTATAAAAAGTGCCTGTCTTATCACTTAACCATTTGCAATATTGGAGTGCTGCAAACTGTGTCATACTCACGGCTGGGTATCCATCTTTACCCATCCCAAATGTTGGATCTTCATATGGCGGACTTGGTCTTGTGATAGCATCTGCATCCCAGTTGGGTTGATCCTCAGAAGGTAGATCAAGTTCTTTTTCTCTGAGGATGTTATACTCTTCAAAGGATACTTCATAAACACCCATCCAAAATGCATCAACCGATACTTTATGTTGGGGACCTTCGTCATCACTTCTTCCTAATTCATCCGCAGGGCTTCCCATCTGAAAACTACCAGCGGGTATATATACCATCTTAAAAGTGACGTCGGTACCTGGCAAAGCATGTGTGGCTTCCTTAGGTTGTAATTCTTGAGGTGCGGGCTTTGTCGTCATCCCAGATGACGAAGCATCATCCAT
>CALIHL010000130.1 GCA_938022935.1 uncultured Saprospiraceae bacterium | reverse complement strand
GCTTGCTTGATCGCTGGAGCCATCACTTCCTTGAGTGACATGGTTCCATACTTTTCTAATGCTTCCGTTAGGCCAGCCACAGTGCCAGGAACACCGGCAGCCTGATAGCTGGCGATGACTTTCATACGGTCAACATTTCCGTCAGGGTCTAGATACATATCACGATGACTTGTCAATGGAGCCATCTCCCGATAAGTGATCGAGGTCGTTTTGTCTTTTGTGGCATCATGGATCATCATAAATCCTCCTCCGCCGAGATTGCCTGCACGCGGTAACACCACAGCTAGACTAAAACCGACTGCAACTGCAGCATCTACGGCATTGCCCCCTTTACGAAGGATCTCGAGTCCGGCTTCAGAAGCCAAAGCATGTTGGCTGGCAACCATACCATTCTGCGCGACAATAGGGTGGTGCAGGACGTCTGATTCGTAGATAACAGTCTGACCATCAAGAGATAGGTGACTAATGAGTAAGATCAGAAGTAGAAGGTGAAATGAGTTTTTGTGTGCCATAGTTAACATTAGAACAACAATATCGACAAAGAGATCCCGTCAGACAAATTTTTAATGAGCAGATGCCCCTTACGGGAAATGATATATGGTGCTTAAAATCAACTTTACTCGCAGTCTATCATAAAGATCAAATAAATCTTATTTTTGCCGCCTGATAAACGACATAGCATTATGGCCACTAAAACGATGACACTTAGAGATGCCCTTAACGAGGCAATGACTGAGGAGATGAGAAGAGATCAAGATGTATTCTTGATGGGAGAAGAAGTTGCAGAATATAACGGTGCATATAAGGTGAGCCGTGGGATGTTAGATGAGTTTGGACCTAAGAGGGTGATTGATACGCCGATTGCGGAACTTGGATTTGCAGGTATCGGTGTAGGTGCCGCTATGAATGGTCTTAGACCGATCGTTGAGTTTATGACATGGAACTTTGCCATCCTTGCCTTTGATCAGATCATCAACAATGCAGCGAAGACGCTATCGCAAAGTGCTGGTCAGTTTAACTGCCCGATTGTCTTTAGAGGACCTTCTGGATCAGCGGGTCAGTTGGCACAGCAGCACAGTCAGATGTTTGAAAGTTGGATGTCTAATTGCCCAGGTCTTAAGGTGATCTCAATCGTAGATCCAGCTGATGCAAAAGGATTGCTCAAGTCAGCGATCAGAGATGACGATCCGATATGTTTTATGGAGTCGGAGCAACTTTATGGATTGAAAGGTGAAGTGCCAGAAGAAGAATATTTGGTGCCTATCGGTAAGGCAGCAGTAAGAAAAGAAGGCTCAGATGTGACCATCGTCTCTTTCAACAAGATGATGGAAGTGTCCAAAGCGGCAGCGGTAGAATTAGAAAAAGAAGGCATCAGTGCAGAGGTTATAGATCTAAGAACGATCCGCCCATTGGATCATCATACTATAGTTGAGTCTGTCAAGAAGACCAATAGATTAGTCGTAGTAGATGAATCATGGCCGTTTTCAGGTGTTTCTGCTGAGATAGCTTATGAGATCCAGAAGTATGCATTTGATCATTTGGATGCGCCTGTAACAAGAGTCAACAGTGCGGATACATCGTTACCATATGCAGCACCATTCGTAGATGAGTACTTACCTACACCAGCCAAAGTTATCAAGGCGGTTAAAGAGGTGATGTATAGATAGAAAGTACAACCTGCAGCTGGGAAGCCGTTTTGAGCCAAAAACGCACACCAAACAAATCTTATATACATATCCATAACCGATAGCAATCGCTGATCGGCTATATCTATGACTCTACTACGAAGCTCTTTCTGTTTTGATTTTCATTGATATTTTGATTGTAAGTATATCGTCAATTAAACCCTTCGTCACATCTCCTTCTTCCAACATTAAGAATTAACTTGGTGAGACAACTGAGAAGACGTGACTGATCAACATTATGATGTTCTTATAGTAGGTGCTGGTATCTCTGGTGTCAGCGCAGCATACTACATGCAAGACATGTGCCCTGATAAGTCTTTTGCGATCTTAGAAGGTCGCGAAAGTATAGGTGGAACTTGGGATCTATTTAAGTATCCGGGCATTCGATCAGATTCTGATATGTATACTCTAGGATTTGCATTTAGGCCTTGGACCAGCAAGAAAGCGATCGCTGATGGGCCTTCGATCATGAAGTATCTGCATGAGACGATAGAGGAGTATGACTTAGAGAAGAAGTTCATTCTAAATCAATTTTTGAAGAAAGCCTCGTGGTCCTCTAAGGACGCAAGATGGAAGCTGGAAGTATATGCAAAAGGAGAAAGTGAGCCTACCTATTACACTTGCAACTTTTTATCCATGTGCTCTGGATACTATGATTATAAGAATGGTTACATGCCAGACTTTGCAGGTAAAGATGATTTTAAAGGTCAGTTGATCCATCCGCAGCATTGGCCTACGGATCTCGATTATAGTGATAAGAAAATGGTCGTGATCGGGAGTGGTGCTACAGCCGTGACTTTGGTACCTGAGTTAGCTAAGAAAGCGAAATATGTGACAATGTTACAACGCTCTCCAACTTATGTTGTATCAGCTCCAGATGAAGATAAGATCGCTAACTGGATGAATAGAGTGCTGCCATCTAAGATGGCTTACTCGATCTCAAGATGGAGAAAGATTTTGTTCCAAAGATTGTCTTTTGCGGCAGCGAGGAAGTGGCCCAACTTTATGAAGAAGCTCATGGTTGGAGGGATCAAGAAAGAGATGGGTAAAGACTACGACCTAAAGCACTTCTGGCCCAGTTATAAACCTTGGGATCAGAGGGTCTGTCTCGTGCCTAACTCAGATTTGTTCGTTGCATTGAAAGAAGAAAAGGCAGAAGTAGTAACTGATCACATCGAAACATTTACCTCGAGTGGTATCAAGTTGAAATCAGGAGGTACAATAGAAGCGGATATAATCGTCTCAGCGACTGGACTCAATATGCAACAGATGGGAGGTGTTGACTTTGAGGTAGATGGAGCGTCTGTTGATTTTGCAAAAACGGTCGCTTACAAAAGCGTTATGTTTAGTGGTATACCTAATCTCTCTTTGGCTTTTGGATATACAAACGCTTCTTGGACATTGAAGTGTGACTTGACTAATCAGTACGTATGTCGACTGATCAATCATATGGATAAGCATAACTACTCTTCTTGTACGCCGACGATCCAAAATAAGGATATGGAGTTGTTGCCATTCTTGGATTTTACATCAGGGTATGTGATGCGGTACTTAGATAAACTTCCGAAATCTGGAACGGAAGGCCCATGGAAGTTAAAGCACAACTACATCCATGATCGTCTGACGCTCAATCGCAGCAAGCTGGATGATGAGGCGATGGTGTTTGCGTAGATATAATAACTTTCCACTTATGTTTTATAATTGTCTTGGCTTAATGTTTGAACTAAGTATGGCAATTAAGTGATATCAAGTATGAGGTTATTTAAAATTTTGATTGTTTTTGGATTGGTGCTTCTTCCTATATGCACATTTGCACAAGAGAGTGAAGAGGCTATCGAGAAGAAGTCGGATAAAGTGTATATGGAAGTAGATACGTTTCCTTTGTTTTCAGGTTGTGACTATAGTGATATGGGCTCACTCGCAGAAATGAAGGCTTGTTCTGATGAAAAAATCATCAAGTACATAACTTCTAATATTACTTACCCCAAGAAGGCCAGAAGGAAGGGTGTAGAAGGAGTTGTCTATGTTCAATTTGTCATAGGTCCGGACGGAGCTGTAAGAGATGAGAAAATAGCAAAAGAGATAGGAGGAGGATGTGGAGATGAGGTACTTAAAATGGTCAAAAAATTTCCAAATTGGGTGCCAGGTAAAATGAATGGAAAGCCTGTATCCGTTAGGTATACCATACCGGTCACTTTTGCTCTTCCGAAGAAGAGATAACAACTTAACTTGTTAAGAGATCCAGCAGGAGGTGATTGTGGAGTGGAGGC
>CALIHL010000129.1 GCA_938022935.1 uncultured Saprospiraceae bacterium | reverse complement strand
TATTGTATACTGCCTACTGGACTTACTTATAGTCAACAAATAGCTCCTTTAATTTAGAGATCTCAGATGGGCCGACATATAGTTCTTTCTGCATATATTTCTTGATTGTACCGTGTCTCTCTTTTATGGGCAGCATTGCTCCTGCGAGATATTCTTTTTTTGCCATAAATATGGTTCTTACCAAGTCCTCAGCGATACCTAAGTTCTTTGCCATCCCTCCGACGACGCTATCCACAAATGACTTCAAGTAATTATTAGTCAAGAGGTAGTCTTCAATAATAGTTTCCCAATCAACTCCGAGCGCTGATAGCAAGAGCACTGTCGCAAATCCTGTTCGATCCTTCCCTGCCGTACAGTGATAGAGGATCGGATGATTTTTTTCATCTAAGACTACCTTAAAGAAGTCTTGATATCGAGGCGCCTCTTTTGTAACATAGCTCCGATTGGCTTTATAAAGATGATGATTATCTCCAGGCATGAGGTCTTCCTCTTTAAACTGCTCCAACTTATCCACCCTACCTTCTCCAATTGGAAAAGAAAAGCGATTTAACTTTTCTAACTCGTGCCAACTATCAGGAGAGGCTTCTTGCTCTGCTATCGTTCTAAAATCACAAATAGAGCGCAGCGATAGACTACTCATCAACTCAGGTTCAGACATATCTATCCTACTCAACAATCCAGCCCGATATAGCTTTCTCCACTTAACCGTGCCGCCATCGTTGGTTTTATAACCTCCTATGTCTCTGATATTATAACCACCTTTTACATTTATATGTCTCTCCATATCATCTTTCATTCGCTCCTAAATACTTAGAAAACTGTGCTTACTTTTTATGATTACAATAATCAGTTAATATCATAGCTTAACTATTACAATTAGCTTTTTCTTCTAAGCTTTTTGATATCCCCAATTCTAATCCCCTTAGCTCGGCCAACCCTCTCAATCTTCCAATTGCAGAATAACCTGGATTAGTATCCTTAGCAAGATCATCCAACATCTTATGTCCATGATCGGGTCTCATGGGGATAGAAGTCCTTCGATTCTGTTGGGCCTTTACAAGCTCCTTCATGACTGCATACATGTCTACATCTCCATCGAGATGATTCGCTTCATGGAAGTTACCTGATGCATCTCGCTTTGTTGCACGCAAGTGCACAAAGTTGATCCTATGTCCCAGCGTTCTAATCATCTCTGGCAGGTTGTTATCAGCACGAACACCATATGAGCCTGTACAAAAGCACAAACCATTGTGTGGTGTATCTACAGCAAGGATGATATCTGTTGCATCTTGCTGCGTACTTACGACGCGTGGCAATCCAAATAATGGAAATGGAGGATCATCAGGATGTATGGCCAGATAGACTCCCGATTCTTCCGCAACGGGTATGACTTCTTTTAGAAAATGATTGAGGTGATTCTTAAGATCTATTCTTCCGATCCCATCATACGACTGAAGTACAGATTGAAACTTTGACAAGTCCGCTTGCCCTTCAGTTGTACCTCCTGGCAGGCCGGCTATAATATTTCGCGTAAGCTGTTGTCTCTCCACATCATCCATCGACTCATATCGAGCTTTCGCCAAATCCACTTCTTCATTACTATAGTTCGCATCTGCTGCGTCACGTCCAAGTATAAACAACTCAAAAGCAGCAAATGCCGATTTCTCAAATCGCAATGCAGTCGAACCATCAGACATCTTATAATCAAGATCAGTTCGCGTCCAGTCAACTACGGGCATAAAGTTGTAAGTGAGGATGGTGACACCACATGCGCCAAGATTACGGATGGTTTGCTTGTAGTTGGTGATGTAGCGCTCGTAATCACCAGACTGCCTCTTTATATCCTCATGGATCGGTACGCTTTCAACGACCGACCACTTCAGTCCAGCTTCTTCGATGATACGCTTTCGGGAGTCGATCTCAGATATAGGCCACGTCGCTCCATTGGGAATATGATGCAGCGCACTGACAACTCCAGTAGCACCAGCCTGCCTGATGTCAGTAAGACCAACGGGGTCATCTGGTCCATACCACCTCCATGTTTGTTCTAAGCTCTTCAACATCGTCGTTATAAAAATCAGACTAAAAGTAACACTTCAATGATCAACATGGTGATAGAAGCCTTCCATAAAATCAAGTGAATGTCATAGCATCACGTCTATAGTATCGATGAGAGACATTAATCCTATCAGTTTGTCATGAATCATTATATGCGCTTTAATTATCCAATATTTAGATATCTCTTACTCACGACACTGGCTCTCATAACACTTATTTCAATAGCAGAAGTTAGTCGAGCGACATCAATTGGTTACTTTTGCTTGCCATGAGTAGAACACTTCTATATCTCTCTGCTTTTAGCATGACTTTGCTGTCTTTTGTCAATGTCTCAGCTCAAGGTTTTCTCAAAGCCGAAGGCAAAAAGATCGTTAACGAGGCAGGTGACAACGTCATCCTTAGAGGTATGGGGCTTGGTGGTTGGATGCTGCAAGAAGGCTATATGCTGCAGACGGCAAGCTTTGCTAATGCTCAGCATAAGATAGAAGAACGCATAACAAACATCATCGGTAGAGACGCCAAGGAGGAGTTCTACCAAGCATGGAGAAACAACCATGTCACCAAAGAAGACATAGACTCTTTGAAGAGCTGGGGTTTCAATTCAGTGCGACTCCCGATGCACTATAACTTATACACTTTACCTATAGAAGAAGAGCCAATCAGAGGAGAACACACTTGGCTAGAAGAAGGATTTCGCTTGACGGATAACCTCTTATCGTGGTGTGCTGCTAATGAGATGTATGTCATACTGGATCTTCATGCAGCTCCCGGAGGTCAAGGAAAAGATGAAGGCATCTCGGATTATGATACATCGAAACCCTCTCTTTGGGAGTCAACGGCTAATCAAGATAAGACTGTGGCGCTATGGCATCGACTTGCAGATCGTTATAAAAACGAACCGTGGATCGGAGGATATGACTTGCTCAATGAGACCAACTGGCCGATGGACAACAATCAACCGCTGAAAGATATATATCTACGACTCACTGACACCATCCGTACCGTTGATCAAAATCACATCATTTTTATAGAAGGAAATTGGTTTGCTAATGACTTCACTAATCTAACACCACCTTGGGATGATAACCTAGTCTATAGTCCGCATAAATATTGGTCGATAAATGATCAAGCTTCAATACAATGGGTATTGGATATAAGAGAAGAATATAATGTCCCACTCTACTTTGGAGAGTCTGGAGAAAACTCTAATCTGTGGTTTCGCGATGCCATCAAGTTGATAGAAGATAACAATATCGGTTGGGCCTGGTGGCCTATGAAGAAAGTAGAATCTATTGCAGGTCCATTGTCAGTTATAAAAACTAATGGCTATCAATGTCTTTTGAATTATTGGGAAAATGGAGGCGTGAGACCCTCGCCTTCTCAGGCACAAATTGCATTGATGCAATTAACTGACCTCCTTAAAATAGAAAATTGCTTCTACCAACGAGATGTCATCGATGCTATGTTTAGGCAAGTAGCGGAAGAAGGCACTATGCCTTATGAGGCAAATAAGATCCCTGGCATCATATACGCAAGTGATTTTGATATGGGAACTACTGGTCAAGCATATGAAGATCTTGAAGATGCCAACTACCAAGTTACTACTGGCAACTTTACAGCATGGAATACTGGATGGACACTGCGCAATGATGGTGTGGACTTACAAAAGTCAGAAGACAATTCTAATAGCAATGGTTACAATATCGGTTGGACCTCTGCGGATGAATGGATGAGGTACTCTGCAGATATTGAAACAGGCACTTACAAAGTCAATGTAAGGATAGCCACCGAGCGAGATGGTGGGCAGTTTCATTTAACAGTTGGAGAAGCAGACTTACATCAACCAGCAACTGTACCAGCAACTGGAGGCTGGCAATCATGGCGCACCATCACAGTTGATGATATAGTTCTAACGAACATAGACGACCACTTCAGGATGTATATCGATAGACCAGAGTTCAATATTGGGAGCTATCAGTTTATAAAAACAGGACCTTCAACAGACGTCACCACTGAGTTTGTCACCTCCTCTGCAGATGATAACGGCATCATACAAGTGACACTTAATAAACCTATTTCTACTGATGATCTACTTGCTCAAGATTTTGCTCTTATTATAAACGGTGTATCTGTTTCTATAGATGATATTACAATCGATTCTAATAACCTCAGACGCATCATCATCAAAACAAATCAGGTGATCCAGAATACAGACAGATTGACCATATCATATAACGGCACATCAATCGAGGCATTTGATGGCACCTCATTATTAACCTTTAACGAAGAAGCCATCGATAACAATGTTGCAAAAGTGCACGCCATCCCAGGTAGAATCCAAGCAGAAGAATACTTTGATCAATCTGGTATTCAATTAGAAAACACAACAGATAATGGTGGCGGACAAAACATAGGTTTTTTAGATAAAGGTGACTTCCTTGATTACTATATCAATGTATCAGAGACAGGTACGTACTTAGTTGATTATAGGACTGCAGCTTTAAGCGAAATGGGTGCCGTCTCATTGTCACTGATCGCAGATGGTGTACAGTCACAATTAGACTTGACAACCTTCCCATCTACTGGTGATTGGCAGTCGTGGACAAGCACGAGCAGTGAGGTTATACTACCCAAAGGCAGACATCAATTAAGAGTGACTATAGAAGAACCACTATTCAATATGAACTGGATGGAGTTCAGCATCTTAACTGCTACAATAGATGATGTCTTTGCTCAAAAGATAACAATCAGTCCCAATCCAGGAAGCGGTATCTACGAGCTAACTGCTCAAGATATTCCTCAAGATGTCTATATGCTGGACATACTTAATATTAATGGACAATTGATTAAACATCAAATACTTCCTAATGCTTCTCAGTTGTCAGAACTTATTGACTTAAGCTCATATGCTGATGGGAATTACCTTCTCAGACTGCAAGGCAAGTCAGGACGATTCTGGTCTGGCAGGTTGGTGAAGGTTTCAAAATAACATACTAACTTTGGACAGTGGGTTTCACCCCCACTGATATAAGACGTGCGAAAACTTCAATGAGAGGTCAGGAGACCTTCATTTCAATATTGTGCTTGGGTTTGTTTGTCACAATTTTTGACACAAAAATATGCGCCAAACGAATTTTGGGTAGATCACTAACCGATGGCGTTGCCATCGACTATAGATATTGCGCCCCTACAGGGCTTTTACAAAATGAATTGAATAAAACTAATCAAAGAGTAAGCTCAGAGACCCAAAGAAATAACAGCCAAATCAGAGCACAATATTTTCGGACTACTGCTCACTGTACGGTATTAAGAAGAAAATAGCGTAAAGAATTCCTGAAACCCTGGAAGGAATTTAGCTATTTTCTTCTGGTATCAGATGGATGAAAGACATCAGATAAATACATTACAGGGTGTGCCCTTTTTGTGTTTCGTATTTTTAGGCAAGCAAAAATATGAAAGCCTTAAATCTCTTTAATAAGAGTCAGGAGACCATTATTTTAATAACCGACTAGTCATTAACAAGCTGTAGTTTTTGAAATATCAAAGAGTGCGAATAAGCCTATACTACCAACCGGTATCCTACTCCTCGGATATTGGCAATTTTGACGTTGGGATCTCCTTCTAACTTTTTTCTCAACTTAGAGATGAAGACATCCAAAGTTCGTCCCACATAGTCACCTTTATCACCCCATACTTGATGAAGGATATCGTCACGCGAGACAGTAGCATTGACAGAAGCATACAATAATGTAAGCAAGTCTGATTCTTTGCTCGTGAGTGTTACGCTTAGATCTGATTGAGATAGAAGCATCTTTTGTGGATCAAACTGATAAGAACCGATAAGGATAAGATTAGGGTCAACAGCAATCGCTGATCGCTTTTGATATGCAAAAAACATGAGCCCAATGGTTAAGAATATTGACATAGCCCACATAATCTCTGGAGACATACCAGCATGCTCTAATAAGGGTAGTTGATGTCCTGCTTGCTCATCATATAAGATGGTTAATCGCAGATTATAGAATGCCTCCGGTTGTGCTCTCACACCGCAAGGGATGGCATCTAAATCAAGTCTACCGCTAACTTGATAGCTATGTATGATTGATTTGGTGAGGCAATCCTGCATCTCTACAAGGTAGTCCAAAGCAAATCCCCGCTCTTGAATCACCATATCAACTGCACCTGCAAGCTGAGCAGCCTTAAAAGTAAACTTCGTATCAAACTGTATGATATGAGCATTCCCCTCCTTTTGTATCGGAAGCACGCGAGACGTCGTATCCCCGTGGGCCTTCAACACTTCGTGACCGATCATCCGCATCACAACATTTATCTCAGCTTCAGATATAGTCCTTTCTTCTACTGTAGCATCTTGAGCACCGAGAGGTGTGATGACATACATAGACATCATAACCAAAACTGCAACAAGAACCGATAAATAACGCATCCAGCAAATCTATCCCAATCGCTCCACCATTGCAATCTTTTAGAGAGCATTTACATTAATTTACACTTGTTAACTGCTTACAACACTAGCCCACTATACATTTGATTCATGAAAAATAATGACATGACTATATGTACTCGGCGGTTACTTTACCTACTTATCTTTGGGGCTTTCAGTTGGTGGAGTTGCAGTGCCCAGAATAATACGAATGATACTTCGCAGCACGTTATCAAGGATCACAAACAAGGCATCGTTTCTAAGCTTAAGGAAAACAGCCATCTTTCTGTGTCCAAACAAGCCGATCTTTATCGTAAGCTAAAAGAAGCCTACCCTGATGCCTACAACTTCGAAAATGAAGATGAGCTCACCATGTATGGCTATGGCATGCTTTGGGAGAATAAGCCGTCCGACGCACTGACCATCTTTCAGTTGATCGCTGAGCAATTTCCCGAGTCATCTAATGCGTATGACAGTCTGGGTGAAGCTTACTACGTGCTGGGCAAAAAGGAGAAAGCACTTAAGCACTATCAGAAATCCCTTGCCATGAATCCCGACAACTATAACGCTGAAGACTATATTGACCTGATAAAGCATCCTAACAAAAAGTCAAAGTCTGCGAAAGAAAGATTTACGGAAGTATATCCTGCTCAAGCATACAGAGATGACTTAGATGATCTGGCTAACAAGCTGATCAAGACCCATCCTGGTATCTTTAAGTTTACTTCAGAAGCCGCCTTTCGGCAAATAGTAGAAAAGAATAAGCGCCTCATTGATGAAGAGACCACTTATGCGATATTTCGCTGGTATTGCAGCGAGATTATCGCCGCTGTTAACTGCTCGCATACTGGCATGGGAGGCTTTCACCCTGAAAATGAAATACTTCCTAACTCATTAAGATTCCCCTTGCAAACCATGTGGATCGAAGGCCATCTATATGTAGTTGATCCTTTGAGTAATAAAAGTACAATTGCAAAGAAAGATGAGATCTTAAGTATCAATGGTATACCTACCAACTTGTTAATTGATGACATCTATAAACATGTACAATCACAAGGACTTATAGAGTCGACAAAAAGGTTACTTTATAATAAATGGTCTACTACTCTCATCCCCTATGCTCTTGGACTTCCTGATTCTTATGTAATTGACATAAGAGGCAAGGACGAAGCAATTTTGTTGAAGGAAACTTCACTTCACAATGACCCCATAGAAAAGAACACAATCACCAACTGTAGTCAAGATCTCTGCTTAGAATTTCTTCCTACCAATGACGCGCTTCTGACCATTAAGTCTTTCGTCTACTATAGATGGAATAACTATGATGAGTTCACCACCTATATGGATGACACTTTCATGAAATTAGAAAAGAAGAAAACTAAAAACCTAATCATTGATCTTAGGGGCAATGGTGGTGGATCTCCAGAAGCGAGTATATATTTGCTCAGATACTTAGTTTCTAAACCATTTGTATATTTTCCAGAAGTCGAGACGATCAGAGGTGGCGGACTACAAGAACCAATTAGTAATGGGTTTAGAGGCCAGACCTACTTTCTAATCGACGGATGGGGTAAATCAACTACAGGTCACTTTATGGCCATGGTTAAAGAGAAGGAAATAGGCACGATCATCGGAGAAGAGTTGGGCTCTAATCAGTTTTGCACTGCAGGTCAGACCATCTTTAAATTAAAAAACACAAGATTACAATTTCATTCAGCTAATAATGAGAATCGTGTGAATGTCAGTTCCCTTAAAGATGAAAGAGGCATCCTACCCGATCATCACATCCAACAAAACATACATGAGTATCTTTAACAAGATCGATGTCGTCAAGAATTACGCTATAGACCTCATCTCACAGCAGTCCAGCAAACAGTAACACTTCAATCACAGCCAAAATAAAATACAACATGAACCATATAATATCTTTAATAATCACCTCCTTTCTCTGCATCAACATCTGCATCAACATCTTAGCACAAGAACATCAATCAGAATACGAAGGTTCACTTAAAACAGACAGTACATGGGGGCATGAATAGTTTAAATTTCCCATACGCTTTGCCCGCGAGATTAATTATGAAGGCATGGAAGATGCAGCCTTCCCAAAAGGCTGGAGCCATGTAGAAAATGAGGAGTTCTGGTCATATGTTTTTGCCTGGGACGTAAAGTTGGAGAAAGTAGTTACTGTTGATGAATTAGAAAGAGACCTTATACTCTACTTCAACGGCCTCAATGGTTTAGGTCCTAATAGTACGACCAGCCCTGATATCCAACAGTCATCAGCCATCTTTATCAATTCAGAGCATGATGAACACCTAATACAATTCAAAGGAAAAGTAAAAACTTACGATCGTTTTACTACAAAGAAACCGATCACACTTCATGTCACAGTAGAACAACACATTTGTAAAGGCTCAGGTCAATCTATGATCATATTTAGATTCTCACCAAGAGCGTTTGGAGAGGACATCTGGAAAAAGTTAGAAACGGTTATTATAAAGGATGGGTTTTGTCCGATGTAGATCTCTGATATAATCAACAAACAGGTAGGAGACCTTTATTTCAATATTTGAGATAAATTTTGACTTAGTGATATTAACCAATTGTTTCTTTTAGGACACAAACATTTCATTGTACATCACCAACTAAGTTAACAACAAAGTCATTATCCAGATGCATGACTGTTCCAGTAGGTATATTTATCACTTCAGATTCATACTCCACTCTTTGATATTGAGCTGAGAGATCGTCCGTTTTAAATTTAATCATATTAGGCCTTGATCCTTGTAGCGTATTAGAAAGAATTGAAACTAAATCTGGTAGTCCATTGTACTCAACTCGAATAGGCAGTTCGTACACTTTGTTGGCCTGAAGCAAGATAGTATCTAATCGAAGAAAAACTTCAGTTTCATGGTTCGCCGAATTACACTGCCAATGCTGCCAATACTTTACTTCAAGGAAACTATCTATAAAGTCTAAGTCAGTAATAAGCGGGCCTTTACCTTCTTGAAAATCTGGTATCAGATTGATCAATGAATTATATCGCTCGCGTTCATAAGAACTTTGTGGCTTTGGCACTTTGGCAATCTCCATTACTATTCTTTCTTTTAAGCTCTGAGATATTGATAGCGCATTAGATTGGACTATAATTTCATCTATAAGAGACA
>CALIHL010000128.1 GCA_938022935.1 uncultured Saprospiraceae bacterium | reverse complement strand
GTGTGGCGTCACGTCTCGGTTGGTTATAGTTTTATCTCGATAGAGATTCCCGATCAAGTGAAGGTCGATAGGCTTTCGCCAAATGATCTTCCAGTGGGATGGAACCAGCCCAGTTATCACATTGATACGCTGAGAAGAGGGGATAATTGGCTCAAGGCAAATGATTCTGTCGGCCTTTGGGTGCCTTCGGCAGTTCTTCCCCAAGAGAATAATCTCTTGCTTAACCCAGCTCATACAGATTTTAGGAGGATAAAGACCAAAGAGGTCTCAGACCTTAGAATCGATCATAGAATATTAAATGTAACTTGAGCTTAAACCAACAAGTTTTAAGCGGACATGAGATTTTTACTTCTTGCACTTTGTGCATTCCAGCTGATCAGCTGTAAGACATCATTTGCTCAGCTATCAGACCAGGAGATCACTTCTGCAGCGATCCAATCAGTTGATCGATATAGAGCATTACTTGCTATCCCAAATGATGCAATCAATAAAGATGACATCCAAAAGAACATCGCTTGGTGTACGTCAGCATTAGAAGAAAGAAACTTTAAAACGGAAGAACTTCCGACAGCTACTGTTCCTTCATTGTTCGTTCAGTCCAATGTGTGGGATGAGGACTTGCCGACTGTGCTTTTCTATTTCCATCTGGATGGCCAATCAGTGGATCCTCAGTATTGGTACCAAGATGATCCTTATAAAGCCGTACTCAAGAAAAGGGTAGAGGGAGAAGGTTGGGTTGACTTGGATTGGTCAGAGCTTAGTGTTGATGCGTATGATCCTGATTGGTACATCTTTGCACGCTCAGCGTCCGATTCTAAAAACAACTTCTCCATGCTATTGGCGGCACTTGACTTGATCAAAGGAGAAGGAGGCCGTATACCATATAATCTGAAGATGATCTTAGACTTTGAAGAAGAAAGAAGTTCTCCAAGTCTGCCTACGACAGTGGCAACTTATAAAGACAAACTCGCTGCTGATATGTTGGTTATTTATGATGGCCCAAGACACATCACTAATAAGCCAACTCTATCATTTGGTGCGAGAGGGATTGCAACCTTGACACTGACAACCTATGGCCCTGTCTTTGCACAACACAGTGGTCATTATGGCAATTATGCACCTAATCCCGCGCTGAAGATGAGTAAGCTCTTGGCTTCTATGAAAGACGATGAAGGACGCGTTACGATACCTGGCTACTACGATGGCATCAGCATAGACAAAGAGACACAAGAGATCTTAGATGCAGTCCCTGATGATGAAAGAGTGATCCAAGCGAAACTTGGTATCGCGACGACAGACAAAGTCTCAGATACGTACCAAAAAGCGTTGCAATATCCTTCACTCAATATCCGAGGTATGGCATCAGGCTGGGTAGGTCAAGACGCAAGAACCATTGTGCCCGCAACTGCAACAGCAGAGATTGACTTACGACTTGTGAAAGAAAGTGATCCATATAGACTTATAGACTTGATAACCAAGCATATAGAAGGCGAAGGGTACTTTATCACAGATGCCAAGCCGACACAACGAGAGCGCTTGACTCATCCACATATCTGTAGATTAGAATCTTCAGTAGCGTACAACGCTTTTCGTACGGATTTTAACTCGGAGATTGGCCACTGGTTGAAGCATGCGATGGAGCGAGCATTTGGAGAGACACCGGTTATGCATCGTACTTCAGGTGGTTCTATACCTATATCTCCATTTGTCGAAACGTTAGGTGTACCAGCAGTATCTGTTCCGATGGCTAACAGAGATAACAATCAGCATAGTCCAAATGAAAACGTGCGATTAGGTAACTACATCGATGGTGTCAAGACGATGTACTACATCATGACCACTCCGATCAAATAGGCTTACTTAACCAGCCTGGTCTCTGGATACATGTTGAACCAAGCGAACCAGAATATGTTGTGAGAAGGTGCTCGTTCTAGACGAATACTATTTGATGTTGAGATGGCTTCTTCATCTACCTGCCAGATCTCGCCGTTAGCATCGATCAATACGCGATCTTTGTATCTTTCAAACTGATGTCCCCCACTTAAGTACGCTCTTGAGCCTCCTTTTTTATCTGTTATAATTACGACTTCATCATTGCCGATACGATCATGATGTATAGAGTTCTTTTTTAGATACTTAGTGGATACAGCAAGCGGATCACCTTTATAATCTTTGCTCCTGATGACAAAGACTTCTGTTTTGTTAGAAAGTCTCTTATCGGTTAAAGGAACTGGAAACATCAAGTCATCTGTAGCATAGTATCTTCTATAAGCAGCTCCTGGTGAGTAGTCTCTGGAGTGTCCCGTCTTTGGACTCATCACTAAGCCATTTGGATGTGCTTCTTTCCATTTGCCCCAAGTCGTTGTTATGATAGGATAAGTTTTGAGGGTGATGTCTTTATCTACAAGAGGACCTATAACGGGTTGTCCTTCTATTGTGTTCCACAATGACTGAGTCGCTTTGTCATACATAAGTTTGTTAGATCGATATAAGAAGCCAGAAGTGCCAAGATCGTGTGATACTCCATTGTACTTAGTATCGTATGCGATCATCGTCCCACATAATGTGCAATACACACCAGCTATACGACGGCCACCTACATTGTCTACAACCATCTCATGCCATCCGAGGATACGTTTTGGATAAGCTCTTGCCTTTCCATTGACTTTTACGCCAAAGACGATATCGTTTTTAGAAAGATACTTGGCTTCATTAGATGGGATCATATCTGGATCTCGAAGCGGCGGGATGCCGTCCTGTCCAACACCTCCCCAGATTACTTCATCTAATCTGATCCTTGTTAGGGCTGCTCGATTTTTAAAATAAGTACTGAACTTGGGGTCAACATTTTTATAAAGTCTCGCCTTGAACTCTGCATAGAGCGGGGTATAGGTAGGATCATTTTTCCAATGCCAGTCCCACCAAGCATATGGGTCGACATCAAGCTTTTGGTTTGTATTCTTTTCAAGTAACTCAACTATACGTCTTCTTGTCTTTGGGATGTTAGAGACAAATATGAGATCTATAAGCGGGGCTATGAAAGCTTCATCCCAATTTCTATCAACATATGCTCTGGCTCGCTCTGCTACTGTACCATCTACGCTGATAGTTTTGTATAGATTGTCTAAATCCTGCTGCTCTGTACTTTGTGCTGTAAGCATCACAGAAAATGAAAGAATGAAGAAGGTTGCGAGTACTTTTTTCATTGGTACAATGATAGTTTATCTCATCTATGCGCGCCACTTTTTAAGTCAAGTGTAACACATGTTGTCATGATCAAGACGTCATGCTAAAATCCAGAGAATGACATGAGTCGAGTGAGAAAGATCCTAAGGCTCTCAGGGTATGCTACAAGAATAAAGAAGATACCATATAGTGCGCCATAGAGATGTGCAAGATGGTCAATGTTATCACGTCCTTTGTTACTGGCCCATGTACTGTATCCTATATAAAGTATAGCCATAATGATCGCTGGTAGAGGTGGCCACAAAAACATCTGCCAAGGATCTAAGAAGGCATAGATGAAGACTATAGCAGATGTCACACCCGATGCACCCACACTGCTAAATCTACTATTGTCAACATGCTTAAAGAAGGTGCCCATGTTAGCGATCACAATAGCTGAGAGATAGAACACTACATAGATCATATTGCCTATGAATGTGCCATAAATCTGAGTAAAGAGGTCCTCTACAATCTGCCCAAATTGAAATAGTACAAACATGTTGATGGCCAGATGAGGAAAGCTACCATGTACAAAGCCGGCGCTTATCAAGCGGTGATATTCTCCATGATTGCGCTCTAAGAATGGATGATGGCATAGCTTGTTGAGTAGCTGCGGCTGATTCAACGCAAAGTAAGAGATTGCACATGTGATTATAACAATACCTATGGTGATCATCTATATGATTTTGAATTGTAAAGGCTGATCTGCTTGCAAAGATATCATTGATCTATACAATGTTAAGAAAATTAAGCAGGGCCCTACTTCTTACGAAGTAGAGCCCTGCTTTCTATTTAACAAATCGTTCTTTATTTGCCTTTATTGATCTTCTTTAGATGATCTAAGCCATCAATGTCGAGCTGCTCCGTAAGCTTTGCAAGATCTTTAAGGTTGATCTTCCCATCCATGTGGATAAAGACATTCTGCGTGTCTTCTCTTACGATCAGGAGTAAGCCATTCACTACGCCGTCTTCAGAAGTTGGATTAGTAAAGAGGTCCACTCTTTCTCCTCCATCTTTTACAGAGATAAGGTTTTCCATAGATGTGCTACTTGCCAATCCTTTGATCTCCTTGTACTCTTCGTAAGTGCCACTATCTTCATTGATATAGACTTTTACTTTGTTGATATTGCTGATCAAGTCTTTGATCGCATGCTCGTCATCTCCGAGGTCCACATCAAAGGATGCAAACATCTTAAACATCTCTCTGTTGATCGTGATGACGCCGTAGTCATCGCCATCTTCTAGCTTTTCTAAGAAGCTGGCTATATTCTGGGCTTGCATCGAGAATGCTAGAAAAGATATCGCTAAAATTATACTGAACTTTTTCATAACTATTAATTGTCTAGGTGATTATTACTTTTTAAAAATGAATGTTTTATCAAGATGTGCAATGTTTTCTCTTATAACAGCTTTGCTCTTTCCCATCTTACCATTGAGTAAGGCAAATGCTTCTTTTGTAATCTCCATGGCCAGTTGCGGATCATCTATCACCACTTTGTTGTCTGCCTTTGAGGCTTGATTGAGCCCGTACCATGACCCCATGAGGACAAGACCAACAGCTGCAATGGATAGTAATCTTGTTGTCCAATTATTCTTACGTGCTTTAGGCATCTGGACCGTCTTTGTATATGTGACCGCTTGCTCTTGCTTCATGAAAGAGAAGAGTGCTGACTCTGGTGAGTTGATGCCTTTCGCTGAGCTATAGTGCTCTCTGAGGATCTGCTCTTCTTGCAGCGTAGTATCTCCTGCCCAGTATTTCTCGGTAAGAGAAGCTATGTTATGTCCGTCATTCATGCGTATATGCTTGTAAGTTTATGTCTTAATGTTATTCTCGCTCTGTGTAAGTACACTTTTACTTTATCGCTACTGAAGCCAGTGATATCTGCTATCTCTTGATAGGTATATCCCTCTACATCTCTCAGGTGTATGACCTGCTGTTGGGCCTCAGGTAGTTCGTTGATTGCTTCTTTGATGATCTGCATCGTGTCGTCGCTTTGTAGCGCTCGATATGGAGTCATCTGACTGTCAGAGATATTGCGGTGATCATCGACATCATCGAGGATCACTTTCTTCTTTCTGAGCTTGTCGAGTGCCAAGTTGCGTGTTACAGTCATGCACCATGCTTCCTTATTTTCGACCTTAGTCAGATGCTCTTTCTTCTGCCATACCTTTATCAGAACTTCCTGAACGACATCTTCAGCCGCCATCTGGTTACCGACGATGCGCAACGCATATCGATATAGTTTGTCCTTTATGGGTAATACAGCTTCCAGCACTTATTAACGTATTATATATTGGAGACGCAGATATGCGTTACTTTGTTACACAATTACTCAAATATCAGCGGTCATATTGGGATTTAAGGTATTAGACAGATTATTTTTTAAGGGTTTTATAGGTCCATGCATCTTAGCCTTCTTCATTGTCGAGTTTGTTTTGATGATGCAGAAGCTATGGAAAGAGATCGATAAGATCCTCGGTAAGGGCTATGGACCATTGGATTTTGCCGAGCTGATGTATTACTTCTCTTTGGCCATCATCCCACTCGCGCTACCTCTAACCATCTTGCTAAGTAGCGTTATGGTTTATGGTGATATGGCTGAGAAGTATGAACTCTCTAGTGCCAAGTCAGCAGGGATATCATTTTTCAGATTATTGAAACCTGGACTTGTTGTGGCTATTGGTGTTTTTTTCTTTTCGATACTTGCGTCAAATGTTTTAAAACCCAATGCTAATCGCGGCTTCGAGAAGAAGATGAGGGATATGAAGACCAACAGTCTCACATTTGCTTTTGACGAAAAGATATTCAATAGAGAATTCAAAGACTTCTCCATAAGAGTGGGCAAGAAGTATGACGACGGTAAGACGATCGATGATATCATGATCTATGATCACACAGATCCAGACAATAGTGTCTATCATTTGACTAGAGCTAAGCATGGAGAGATGTACACCTCTGTCGATCGTAAGTACCTGATCATGGACCTCAAAGATGGCTATCAGGTAAAAGAAGTGAGGGGTCAATCCCCTATCCGCACACGGAAAGGACACAATAGTTATGGTCGACCTATGACTCGTATCAAGTTCGCTACGCTGCGCAAGGTTTTTGATCTATCTGAGATGTTGGACAATAGTGTTGTCAATATCTCTTACAAAGAGTATGACATGATGAATACATCTGAGCTTCTAACGGTCATAGATTCCATGGGTCTTGATGCTGAAAAGATCAGATCTAAGAATCACCATAACTTCAATTCTTTAAAAGATCCTAACTCTGACTCAACAACTATAAAATTAGAAATGTTGGAAATGTCTAAAAAGGAATCTTACAACATCACTAAAAGTGTCAACTTAGCAACCAAAGATAGAGCGCCCAAAAAAGTGCTTTCTAACAAGTTGTTAATCAAAAAAGACAACTTTACAACTCCCGACTCTGTCATATCTATAATGACCGAATGGGATGAAAAAGAAGTAACCTCGCTTATTGATATAGTGAAAGTAAAGAAGCGTAAGAAGATGCTGGATATGACAAAGAAGAATGCGCTCGCTATTTCTAATTATAATGGCAACAACAAAAACGAAGTAACCATCATAGAACGAACGAGAGCAAGATATGTCTTTAGTCTGCATCAGATCTATTCTCGGGCTATGGTTTGTATTATATTCTTGTTTATTGGTGCGCCGGCAGGTGCAATCGTGAAGAAGGGCGGATTTGGATACCCTTTGTTGATCGCCATAGGCTTTTATATCACCTTTGTGATGTCTGATATCATCGGCAAGAAGTTGATGGGTAGTGGTGCATTGTCGCCAGTTGCTGGAGCATGGATACCGTGTCTTATTTTGATTCCATTTGCAGTTTATCTTTCTTGGCGTGCACTCAATGATAGCAAGCCTATCATTATTCCATTCTTAAAACAATTATTTAAAGGTGGCTTAAGAAAGGTAGTTAGAACGGGTAGTTGATCGCAAAGTTTACGTTACCTAGTATGTTGTTCTGGTTCCAGATGATATGAGAGTTAGTCTCTGGATCAACGAATGGACTTCTCAACTTATAGCCAAAATCAAATCGCAATAAGAAGTAATCAAAGTCAGCACGCAAGCCCCAGCCCAGACTCACCGCCAGTTCATTTAGGAAGCTCCCACTTAGCTTAGATCCGATGCGTGTCTCATCATTTCTAAGTGTCCAGACATTGCCGGCATCCGCAAAGAGTGCTCCCTCCCAAAACCAGAATAAGTCAAAT
Source organism: uncultured Saprospiraceae bacterium (assembly GCA_938022935.1). GTDB lineage: Bacteria > Bacteroidota > Bacteroidia > Chitinophagales > Saprospiraceae > JAJRXG01. Next base: position 2,510 of record CALIHL010000128.1, on the reverse strand, counting down.
CGATACTCCAAGTTCATCTCTAACTTAAAGTCACCTGTCTGAAAAAAAGGCTGATTGTCTACTGGATTTAAAACAAGATCGCTATAAGTCCCTGGGCCTAATTCTCGCAACTGCCATCCTCTTAAGCTATTGGGACCACCTACAAAGAATGACTTTACAAAAGGTGTTACTTGATCATCCCCATTGTTGATATTTCCATATGGGACAGCGATCCCTACATTAAGTCGAGCTGCAAAGGTAGATCTGTCTCTCACTTTTTTGTAGAAGCGTAGATCACTTTCCAACCTAACAAAGTTGGCAAAGTTGAGTCTGCCTAGCTGCCAAGTGTCGTCATAGCTTGAGACCAGGTTGACTCCTTTATTAAGCAGCCAGTTTTCTAATCCCGATATCTCAAAGTTGCCTATAAATGCAAAGTAGGATCCTCGCGGCGTCGTTTTCGATTGACGATAGATGTTCAATTCTCTAAAAAAGAAACCTGTAAACAAGTAGTCACTAAAACTCTTTTCTAATAACGGGTTGTCAGCAAGGATGGTTTCTTGGAAGTTGGGATCTATCTGAGTATCTAAGACGTTGATACCGATTTGTGTCCAGATGTAGCGATTGTATTCATCCGGTTGAAACTTGTATGACCAAGTAGCATTGACCGTGTTCAGTCTATAGAAAGAAAGGATGTCTGTGAGACCAAAGCTGAACTCTACATCCGTGCTTCCGTATAGATTTAAGTTTTTATAAGATCGCTCTGTCAGTAGCCCAACCTTATTTAAGAAAGGAGAAAGCTTGAATATGTCAACGATGTGTGGGACTCTAAAAGAGTTGTTAGCCTGTATACTATAAGTGTTCGCCTGGAAGGATGGTATTTGAAACTCAAATGTTCCTTCAAGTCCAAAACTATGAGAGATTGCTTTTTTTCTAAAGTTGCGATTGGTCCAGCCTATGTTACCTCCAAATCCGAACAGATCTTGCGATGCTACACTCGGTGCTTGGTTGAGCAATGAATAGAAAAGATTAGCCCCCATGTCAAAAGCCCACTTGTGCTTATGAGGAGTTAGGTATATATCAAAGTCGTAGATGCTGTCTCCTAGTATACTCCTTTTAGGATCTAACTGGACAAACCTATAAGGACTAAGTCTTGAAAGCGTACGATTGGTCAGTTGTTGATTATTCTTTGCATATAAGTCTCCTTCTTTAAGAGATATCACTTTCTCTATACTAAAGGGATCAACGATAAACTTGTCTGACTTAGAAAAGTACTTTCTTTCTTTTGAGGTATCAACTTTTTCATATTTCGGATCTACACTGGCGATGTGTTCTGTATAGACATTGATCTTGCCGATGCGATAACGCTTGTGCTTATCCTCATCGATAGGATTGTAGATGTAGATCTTTACGGGCACTTTATGTGTAGAGCTATCACCTCGAAACTCTACGTAGTTAGGATTGAACTCAGCATATCCATTGTTCTGAGCTAAGTCTACGAGTCTTCGCTCTTCTTCATCAAACGTAGCGGCATCTAATGGATCACCAATATTGATCTTGCGCTCACTGTCATATTGAGATAGAAGGGGTGCCAGTTCTTCGTCTTGACTCTCCAGTTCGATAGAGCTTATATAATATCGCTCCCCTAAGTCGATCATGTAAGTCACTTCGACTCTTTTCTTCTTGAACTTCTCAGCATAGGTAACCTCAGCTTCATAAAAGCCTTTACGGTTTCTAAGGTATTGCTCCATCGAGGAAGCACTTTCTTCCGTCAAGACTTGCTTATACAGTGTAAACGGGGTGCCCCAAGTTCTTGGATTGAGCCATATCTTTTTTACAGGCTTTTGCTTAAGGAGTCCTTTAAGATCGCTCTTAAGAAGGGTTTTGTTAACCAGCTTGTCTTCCGTATCTATCTTGTAGAAGTTCTTGATAAGGGCGAACTCTTCTTCTTGAAGATGTTTAGTCGTTCCACAACTGGATATAATCAGCACGCTAAATAAGATATATGCTACCTTTACCACGTTGCTCCGCCACTGATTATAAGTCTTTATGGTATCCAAGTCTTCGATTAAGTTCGTTCAGTCACTTAAGCTGAAAAAATTTAGACAAAAGTATAATTTATTCGTCGTTGAAGGAGAGAAGTCTGTTCGGTCATTGTTAAGCCAAGATCCTTCGGGCCTTCATCAACTTTTTGCAATATCATCTTGGTTAGAATCAATAGATACTAGGGTTAATCCTAGGTTGGTCGAATCTTGTACTAAGGAAGAGTTAAAAAAGCTCTCTTTGCTGACTAATCCGCTCAATGTAGTGGCCTTATGGAAGATACCAGAGCATAATTTGTCTGGATTGGAGCGGGCTAAGAAGGTGATCTACTTAGATGACGTACAAGATCCTGGTAACATGGGTACGATCATCAGGATTGCTGATTGGTATGGAGTAGACTTTGTGATCAGATCTATCGATAGCGCAGACTTTTATAATCCAAAGGTGGTGCAGGCGACGATGGGCAGTATCGGTCATGTAGGCTTATTGAC
>CALIHL010000127.1 GCA_938022935.1 uncultured Saprospiraceae bacterium | reverse complement strand
TGGGTCAATCTTGGAGGGCATGAAGGCAAAGTAGTCAGTCAAAACTGGAGAACAGTCACTCTTCTTTCAAGAGAAAACCACAGAGTCTCACTAACCAATGCTTTTGTAGCAGACGATAAAATTATAAACTACTCAAGACCCACCAGACGACAGATCCATAACTTCTACATAGAGTTAGATTATAGTCATCCTCCTAACAAAGTAAAGAAGGTCTTGAGAGATGTCCTCAATGAAATAGAAGAAGTAGACCTCGATACCAACCATGGCGCGTTTGTAGTCGACTACATGGGTAGCGGCATAAAGTACTGTATGAGGTATTGGTTATATGACTATGCTGATGTACTTCTGATCCAAGATATAGTCTTGACAAGAGTATGGTATGCACTCAAGCGCAACGGCATCAAGATCCCTTATCCGACTACTGAGGTTCAGATGCACGTGTCAGAAGATGCTGGTGGAGAAGTAGACCATATAGACAATGCATATGTCGTCAAGTTTTTATCCAACTTGGATTGGTTAAAAGGCATGCAAACTGAGAATATTGAAAAGCTAGCCAGCAATGCAAAGCTGAAGCTATATGCTAAGGGAGACCTCATGGTAAGACAAGGTGCAGATGGTAACTCCATGTTTATTATAATCGACGGACATGCAAAAGTCAATCTGCGAGGCGAAAACAACAACAATATCGAAATAGCCGAGAAGCAACCAGGAGAATTCTTTGGAGAGATGAGCCTCTTAACAGGAGAACCAAGAACGGCATCTATCAATGCAGGAGCTGATTGTCATGTTCTGGTGATTGATAAAGGATCTTTCTCTTCACTCATCATATCAGATGAGAAAATACTCGCAGAGTTCATAGAAACGCTTGTAGAGAGCAAGTCTCGTATCGCAGAAGCCATAGAGAAAGAATCTCAGAACTCAAAAGTTACCCAAGAATCTGCATACAAGATTGTATTCAATAAGATATGGACTTACCTAAAGGCTAATTAGAATAATTGCCAAACTTTCTCAATCAGAGATTAAGAAGCAAGACGCTCTTTTTCTTCTTCTGACTCTTCAAGTTTTTGTAGATGTTTCAATTTTACTGGTGCTCTATATTCACGAGCAAAGTCAGTGTGATAGGTATGGCTAGATAAAAACTTAATCTGTATCGTATCGAATATTTCATCAAGATTAGGAAATATTGAATAGGATTGCCATTCTTCTTTTAGTGTCGCACCGATTGCTTCAAAGTCATCTCTGCCTAAGTAGTCGAGATCAGCGTCACAAAGTATGGTTGCTAAAAAGGTATTTGGATCTTGAGGGATCTTAGTGGCCATGATCAGATCACTAACCTTCTTTATGTCTGCTTCAACATAATCGTGCTTACGCATCAACTTAGAAGTAATCTTAGCACTGGCTTCTTCATGATCTCTATAAGTCTCTACAAATCCAACATCATGACCGGCCGCTGCTATCCTAAGAAGAGTGGCATCTTGATCAGTGATCTTATAGTGATCGATATAAAACTTACAGACATTGAGTACGTCCTTAGTATGATCTATACTGTGGTACGTTAGCTCCTTAGCCAAGTGTTCTTCCAGTATACCAAATAGTTCTTCTTTAATTAATTCTTCTCTCATCGTGAGCCTATCTATTGATGCAAATTCATCTTTAAGACGAAACTTGAAGAAAAAGTCTCGATCTTAATTCAAAGCAGCGTGCTGGATCGGATGGTCGACAAAGTACATTTCTAAGTCATCCATGTTTTTTACACTGATACTGCCTCGTTTGCTACACTGATAGTGTTCTTTAATCAACTCGTAAGTTGTCGAACTGATGTTGATCTTTTGAGCAGAAGACTGCCCTTCGATACGTGAAGCAACATTGACAGTATCACCCCATATGTCATATGCGAACTTTGTTACACCTACGACACCTGCAATAATCGGGCCCGAATGAATGCCAATACGTGCATCAAAACGCTCTAAACCCTTTTTTTCACGCTTTTTGTTCCACTCATCCAAGAATGCTACCATCTCAAAAGCCGCACTTACAGCGTCAATCGCATGGGTTTTTGTAGTTCGGGGCACACCACTGGCACACATGTATGAATCCCCTATCGTCTTTATCTTTTCTATTTTATGCTTAACTATGATATTGTCAAATGCTCTAAAACACTCATCTAACGCCGCAATCAATTCTTGTGGCGTCACGATCTTACTGATCGCACTAAAACCAATAAAGTCAGTGAATATAACTGTGCACTGCTTTATCATACGAGTCTTCACCTTTTGGTTCTCTTTGAGCTCCTCAGCTACGAACTGCGGTAAGATATTCAACAACAGCTCCTCTGATCGCTCTTTCTCTTTTTCCACCTCATCATTCTTTTCTTCTAAAGCTGTATTAGCTTTTTTAGTTGACAAAAACATCCAAGAAACAAGTCCGGCGATCAACATCCCAAGGATAGACAGCATTAAAAAGAACCTCCTCTGAGATGATCTCAATTGAAGTTCAGACTCTTGTAATTGCAGTGTTGATTCTTGCAATTCTAACTTAGAATCTTGAAGTTCAATCTCCGACTCTTGTTCTTTGATCAATCGGTCTTGATTGACGAGTTCAAAAGAATCCAATGCTGCGATAAACTTTAAAGAATCAATCATCCGAAGGTTGAACTGTAGTATCGCTTCCTTATTAGCTTGATCCTTAGACATCTTACTGATGAGAGCTGCCCGTTGTGTAAGTTGCCTTTCGCTTTTTTGTATTGTTTCTGATAGTTTGACTTGTAATCCTTCTAGCCTAATACGTTCTGACTTGAGTTGCTCTATTTCTAAAAAGGCCTCTTCCTTATCTCGTTTCTTAAACTGGTTAAGTTTTTTCTCCTGCTCTAAAGCAGCGAGTTGTTGTTGCTCAGCCGTTAGCAAAGATCTAAATGACTGGCTCATCTTTTCTACCTCTGACTTCATCTTACCAGACATGCCAGGTATAAGCTCATTACTCAGCTCAAGGCCATCGGTAACCATAGAAGTGGGTGGATCTCTTTTTATAATCTCCTTAAAACTCTTTATGATCTCTTTAATGTACTCGTCTTTATTTGGAAACTGAACTGCTATAAGCTTAGCCTTATTGAAGTAAATAACTGTCACAGCATTATTTCCAAGGGATTTGGACTTTTTAACTGCTTTATCTAAGAGGTCTATTGATTCCTCATAAGATCCTCTTTTGGCGAGTGCTTCTGCTCCGTCAAATGCTAAAGTGATGTACTTAGATCCACTAAAGGATCTAAGCTCTTTTTTATAGTCAGAGTGAGTCTTTTGTGCAGTCAGACTTTGCGTAGCGAGCAAGAATAGAGCAGCCAAAGCCAAACTGAAGTATGTCTTCATAGTAGAATACAGCGGTGATGTAGCGCTAATGTATCTTAATTGCACTAATAATCACTCACGAAAAATAGTGATATTCTGAACTTTGCAGTTCGTTTCAAGCTATTTGCCGTTCATTGGATCATTTCTGATCTTTATCGTTGTAGATTGACTCTTCCCATTGTGCATAATCGAAACATTGTAGATTCCTTCTTCAGCCATTGGCAGACCATAATCTTTAGGCAAAGCATAGCTCAAGTAACTTTTTGTCAGTGGTTCCAGCGCTTTTCTTTGATCATAGGGATTTTCAGCAGCCGAAAACCTACTATACATTCGCTTAATAGAGGAAGCCGAGTTATTGGCCATGATACCTTTGAAGATTTTATGTATGTCATCGATTTGCACTTTCGTAAATGCTTGTGCTTCAAATTCTCTGTTCCAATAGACTCTATTCATACCTTTGTTGACAGCTATTCTCATCTTCTTGCTATGGACACCCTTTCGGTCACTAAATACTACTTCCAGAGAATCAAGTCCTGCATCTGAAACCATAAAAGACAAAGCTACCTGATTGTTAAAACCAGCTCTAGGATTAGAGTTGATGTTATCAATCGTAGCAGGATTCTCTCCGGCAAACCAGAAGTGACCGCGTTGTCCTCCTCTACTTATGTTGTTCCATAATGTTGCTGGCTTCTGTTCAAAGAGATGAAAACCATCGCCTTGCGCTGCACTATTTAATTGTTGCAAAGGAGAGATATCATCCATCACCCAAAGACTTCTGCCATGAGTACCTATGATCAAATCGTTTTCTCTTGGATGGATCTTGATATCATAAACTGATACTGTAGGAAGCCCTTGTTTCATCCTTGTCCAACTCGCACCTCTAGTGATACTAAACCAGACGCCTGTCTCTGTACCGATGAATAATAAGTTAGGATTGGTATGATCCTCTCTGATGACTCGTACTGTTTCTCCTGCCGTTATTCCATTTGTGATCTTCTTCCATGTCTTTCCATTATCGTCACTCACAAAAATCCATGTACCGAAGTTATCACTACGATGACCATCATAGGTAACATACACTCTCTTTGGATCAAAATGAGACGCCTCTACCCTACTTACCCAAAGTCCTTCAGGCACTTCTGGTATATTTGCCCCTACATTCATCCAATTCTTTCCGCCATCAGTGGTGCACTGTACATTGCCATCATCTGTTCCTGCCCAGATGACATTTTCATCAATCGTTGAGACTGACAAACTATAAACTGCACAGTGAGTTTCAGCTCCAGTATTGTCAGGGGTAACGCCTCCACTTACACCTTCTTTTCTTTTAACAGCATCATTTGTACTGAGATCAGGGCTGATGATTTTCCAACTTTGACCTTTGTCAATAGATTTATAAACATGGTTGCCTGCTACAAAGATGGTAGAAGGATCATGTGTTGACATAACCAAAGGCGCTGACCAATTAAATCTTCTTTCCGAATCCAAGTCTTCTATGTCATCGCTGAAGTAGTCTTTATAATTTATAGTGTTATTAGAACCGGGACTAATCCTTCCCATCTCTCTGGTTTCAGCGTTATACTTAAAGTAACTTCCATTCTCCATGGAGGAGTAACCATCACTATGATCAAAAGGATTAAAAGCAGAGTCTTGTCCATCTCCCCAGTGCATCTTCCAATTAGAATCATTGAGTATACCTCTTGCGTCTCGACTAAAGCTTGCGGTTGCATATGATCCATTGTCTTGTAAACCTCCATAGATATAATATGGGTCTTGCATGTCATAGTTAATCCGATAGTACTGAGCGATAGGAAGATTATCCATCAGTTGAAAGTGAGCTCCATGATCGTGCGTTAGTGACAGTCCCTTATCTGCACCAAGATAATATCGATCAGGATCTTTGGGATCTAACCACATCCCATGAAAGTCTCCGTGGACTTCTTGATCTGCACTTCCATTTGTAAGCGTCTTTCCTCCGTCTTCCGAAACCATAAACCTTGTTGTCAACGCATAGACCCGCTGATCATCATGAGGATTGATTCTAATCTGACTATAATAGAAAGGACGATTGTTATAAGTATTAACATAGGTCCATGAAGCCCCTGCATCTTCACTTCTGTATATACCTGATCCGGGCTTCGAAAGATCATCCGTCTTTTCGGCTTCTATAAACGCCATCAGAATATTAGGATTCTTCTCATAGATCGCTAACCCAATCCGTCCTGTTGGACCTGAAGGCAGCCCTTGAGTCAATCGAGTCCAACTACTTCCTCCATCTGTGCTTTTATAAATCCCACCTTGCTCACCTCCACTATGAAAATGCCAAGGCTGTCTAAGTCTATGATAGAAAGCTGCATAAAGAACATTGGGATTCTTACTATCCCTGACCATATCTATACACCCCGTTTTACCATCATCAGGCAAGCCATTGGTTTGCTTATTCCACTTGTCCCCTCCGTTTGTAGTTTTGAAAACACCGCGCTCTCCACTATAGCCCCATAAGTGACCAATAGCACAGACGCACACGTCATCAGAATCATCAGGATGCACTAAAACACGTGCGATCTGATGAGTTGATTGAAGTCCTTTATTTACAAAAGTGGCTCCGCCGTCCATAGATTTGTAGATACCGTAGCCCCAAGAGACACTATTACGATTATTAGCTTCACCAGTACCGACCCAGATGATGTTCTTCTGTGATTGATCTATAGCAATATCACCGACTGAGGCTGTCTCATAATCATCGAAGATGGGCTCCCAAGTCGTACCAGCATTGATTGACTTCCAGACACCACCAGAGGCCATGGCCGCATAGACGTGGGCGAAGTCATCATCATGTGCTTCTATATCGACGATTCGGCCGCCTTGGTTGGCCGGACCAATATTTCTAAATTGTAAATCTCCGAGATCAACCGTATTCTGCTGTCCGTAAACCATAAATTGACTAAAGATCAAAAAGGCAAGAAGTAGTCTATTCATATTATGAATATTTGTAATGTGTTTTATTTTATTTGCAGTCTATACTTATAATCCGCCATCACCTGCTCCACTACATCGCGACAGAAAGCAGCGTCATTAGGCGAAACAATCATCAAGTATAATTTCTCTCCAGCATGATCCCTTGACGTAAGTCTTGGTGATATTGTCGCAAGAGATGCTCCTGTCAAACTTTTATAAAAGGTTAATGCCGTTAGATATGTTCCTAATGCTGAAGGATGACTCCCATCTGGATCATAAAGGTCGATATCGGGTCTTAATGATCGAGCCATCTTCCAGACTTCGCCAACAGGCACAATTGGAATGTCTAATTGTCTGCCAATAGATTCATAACCATTAGTGATCGGGTCTTGCATCAGTGGGTTAAACTCTCGTGCCCAGGTCAGATATAACAATGACGCCGCATTGGATTTTTCAATTTCAGATTCCCACTTCGTTATATAGTGGTTGAGACTGTCTCTCGCTTGTATCGTTCTAAGACTATGATCTTGAAGGACCACATAGTCCCAACTGCCTTCATCGATTTTCTGATGAGTCATCAGACCTCTTTCTCCTTTCCAGTGTTGTCCTAAGTTAACACCGCCAGCGGTTGATTGTGCAGTTCTAAGTGGCACATTTTGTGAGATGGCCATGGCTTGGACAACTTGAGGAAGATTCCAAAAGTAGGTATAACTGTTGCCAACAAACAGCACTCTTGTTGTATCCTGACTTTGCAAACCATAACAAGTAGATATCAAGATTAGAATAGAACAAACTATCGTTTTCATGGATCTTATATAGTTGAATAAAAAAGGGAAGCCTTTGGTAAAGGCTTCCCTAAATTTACAAATTTGTTACTTGTTATCTGTTATTGATTAACTTCTGTTTTTGTAAAGATACCTGGATCATCTGCTGGAGCATTAGAGTTTGTATTGAGCTCATCATCTGAGTAAGGCATACGCTCTGGATGCTGAGTCGCTGAAGCAACATTAAGTGGAAAAGGAACCGCAACGTCACTATCTCCTTTTCTCAATCTTCTTGCATCATCATATGGCATAAACTGTCCAAAACCAGATACATATCTTTCTTCGATGATCTCTCTAAGCAATGCTCTATCTGCAGACATTCCATCAGCATTCTCCATGCCACCTGTTTCAAAGTCTGCAGCATCATACGCCTCATATGCAAATGATAAATCAGAGAAGTTGCCATTCAATCTTCCACCACCGTTAAGCCATGCTCTGAACTCATTAAGATGTTGAAGCCCAGTTGCAAATCCAGCTGTTCTTGCTCCCGCCTCAGCAAGAATCAAGTGATTCTCTTCAAAGCTCACAAGATTCATAGGTTCAAACTGCTCGATAATACCTAAGTTATCAGAACCACCTGTCTCAAATACATATGAGTAAGCACCTCTTGCTGTTTCATCCGTCTTATCATTACCTCTATAAGTACCTGAAGCTGGATCAAGAAGTCCTGCTAAGTAACTATCAGCACTTCCGATATCTCCAGTACGTGAACCTTCGAGTATCTCCCAAAATAAGTTCTTATCTCCTTCAGCAACTGAAGCATCTCCTCTTGGGATATGAGTCATATTGTTGCCAAAGCTTGAGATCCCTTGTTGAGCAGCAGCATAAGCTCCGCTATAATCTCTTGTCATCATTAAGAATCTCGCTTTGAGAGTATAAGCAGCTTCTCTCCACTTGGTTGCATCTCCTTCATAGTAGATGTCTTCATCTATGCTTCGACTCGTTGCACTACTTAAATCTGATATCGCATCATCTAACAAACTGTTAACAGCTGACAAGACACTCATCTGGCTGTCAAAAGCCGGGTCATCAACTTCTTCGTTATTGATCTGCGAGTAAGGTACATCACCAAATAATGAAGCAGCTAGACCTATAGCCTGAGCTTCTAACACTTTTGTAATACCTACTATGAGATTATCATTGGGAAGTTCCTGTCTCATGTGTCTCGCATTTGGTACTATACCAATATATATTCTACTCCATGTACCAACGGATTCTGCAGTTGATAGTGAATATCCATAGATATTAGAATAAAGAGAGCTAATACCCGTCAACTGTCCACTGTACATGCCAGCAATACGATTAAGATGTCCTGCTTGTGCTGAGGTATTTGCAAGAAGTGTACCCGTTAAAAATAAAGTCGGGTCTACATCTGCAATTGTAATTTTATTTGGATTGTCATTAATTCCTTCCACTAAATCTTGACAAGATGTGGCGATCAAAGCAATCAATAGAAATGATATTTTAATTATATTTTTCATTTTTCGCCTATTAGTAGTTTACAGAAATTGAAAACAAGAATGAACGTGTACTAGGATTGGTAAAGTAATCCAAGCCAAGACCATTGCCTACACCTGTCTGATTAATCTCAGGATCAACACCAGGAATATTGTCCCAGAGGAAAATATTTCTGCCTGACAGAGAGAAAGTAACGGAACCTAACTTCGTCTTCTCAGTGAATGCCTCTGAAGCCAAAGTATAGCCTAATGAGATCTCTCTAAGTCTTGTAAATGTCGCATCATATAAAGAGAAGTTGTAAGCTTGGTTATCACCAAATCCTCCTCCGATGCCAGTACGATACCAAGTCTCATCAAGCAAGACATTACCACCACCGAAGTTTTCGATATTCCCTCTTACTACAGTTCCTGATGAGATTGTATTTCCAGAATAGTTAACAAGATCTTCAGTCAATGTCTGGCGTGTAGCCGTAATAGCCGTTGTACCAAATCTATTCAATACATGAAGTGTACGCGGCATAAACACACCACCTTGTGAATGCTCAACAAGAGCGTTCAATGATATGCCTTTATAATTAACTCTTAGACCAAAGCCTCCTCTCCAGTCAGGATTAGGATCGCCTAATACAATTGGACTTGAAGTCAAAATTGGGAAGCCATCTTCATTCAAGATAAAGTCTCCGTTGGCATCTGTCTGTGCAGCAGAACCATATAACGTACCCAATGGTTGCCCAGCGATCGCTCTTGAACTTACAGAACCTCCTGAAAGATCGATTGTCTCTGTTCCAGCAAGACTCGTTACTAAGTTATTGTTCGTACTCCAATTGGCATAAACACCAACATCAAGATCATCGCTCTTGATAACAGAGTAATCAAGATCCCATTCGAATCCTTTGTTCTCCATTGAGGCCGCATTAGATATCTGTGTATCATATCCAAATGATGGCGTCAAGTCAGTTCTGATGATGATCCCAGTGATTTCATTTTGGTAGTAGGTCATGCCCAATGAAAGTCTATCTTGAAAGAATCTAAGATCCGCTCCAAGTTCCCACTCAGTTTTGATCTCCGGCTCCAAGTCAGGATTACCTCTATCATCATCTAATCTAAATCCACCTCCAAACAACCCAATGTCCAATGGATCACTATATGTTGAATAAGAGAATCCTCCTTCTGCTAAAGTTTGGGCAGCATGTGCTGGCGGAGCTACGCCCACCTTACCCCAAGAAGCACGCACTTTAGCAAAACTGATTGCTTTGTCTGCTAAAGTATTAGGCGCTATCAGCTGATAAGCTACATCCGCTGCTGGATAAAAGAAGTTTTTAGAAACTGTAGAAGCTGCTTCAACCGCTCCAGATACATTGACAAATAAGTTGTCCATAATATCAAACCCAAGCGTAGCATAACCTCTATTTGATCTTAAGTTAGTTTTAGAATTTCCTATAGAAGATGCCTCTGCGGCAGTGTTTAAGTCAGTTGTTTGCTTTCTTGCGTTGACTAAGAAACCTTGGATGGAAGTATTATTTCCTGTCAACCTTCTATCATTAAGATTCCATCCGACACTGGCGACTAATCCCACATTGTCAGCTAAGTCAAAGTTTGCTCTTGCGATGGCATCAAAGTTAAGTTCTTGTCTTCCTAAGATATCTTCTGAGAAAATTCCATTTTGTCTACTTCCAGCTGATGATATAGGAAAGAAGTATGCTCTCTTATCATCGTAGGTATCAACTCCTCCTCTCAAAGTCACATTGAGAAAATCAGTCGGCGTGATGTCTATCTCCGCGGACATGATAAATCTATTGACTTTAGATGTTGCGTCCTGCTCATAGATGGTCCACAATGGATTATTGTAAGTTGGGTTATTACTATTACCTAAGTATCGTCTATAAGACCGATGTCTTAAGGGAGTTGAAGCTCCACTGCTACTTACATATGTTCCTATATAACCTGACTGATCAAAATCAGGTGGTGTTCTCAATAGCCCTAATAATAATCCCGCAGTATTAGAACTTTGTTGGATTCTGTTAGATTGAGAATTACTAAATGTGGCTTTAGAAGTCATAGACAACCAATCGTTAAAGAAAAATTTGTTGTTTAACCTGACATTAGTCCTATTGTAATCACTCTCTCTGATGATACCTTCTTGATCGATTCGCCCCATACTAAAGAAGTATGTTGACTTCTCATTACCTCCACTAATCGATAGATCATGCTGCAAGAATCCTCCAGTCTGAAAGACACCATCCCAATTAGAATCAACAAACTGATCAGTAGAATTCTTTTCATCTATTGGATAATATCGGGTGCCATCTTGAGCTTCAAAATATTGACCTGACTGATCAACAACATCTGCTCCTCCAGATCTGTCTGGTATATAATCCCCCCATGCTTCAGCACCTGTTGGACTATAATTACCACTTCTCCCTTGGCCCCAAGTATCTTGAAGCTCATATCGCTGATTCACTTGATCAAATGACTTGGTCACCTTATAACCAATCTTTGGTTTCCCTAATGCCCCACTCTTTGTTGTTATAACGACTACACCATTGGATGCTCTTGATCCCCATAAAGCGGCTGCGGATGCGCCCTTCAAGATCTGGACTGACTCTATATCCGATGGGTTAAGATCATTCAACCTTGATTGCTGAGAAGTACCACCGGTTCTTCCGCCTGTGGCATTATTACCACCGCCATACTGAGTATTATTGGCTATCGGTACTCCATCGAGAATGATCAATGGATTAGATGATCCAGAGATACTATTGGCACCTCTGATTCTTATAGTTGATCCTGCACCAGGATCACCGTTAGATCTTGATATCTGAACATTGGATGCTTTAGCTCCTAAAGAATTTAACAGAGTAGACTCTCCAGATCTCGTGATGTCTTCTGGCCTTACAACTGCTGCTGTTGATCCAGTCTCATCTTTCTTAACCTTGAAGCCAAGTGCTGAGACGATTACCTCATCTAAGAGCTCAGCATCTTCATCCATCCTAAGGTTGATAGTACTTCTGCCAGATACAAGTTCCGTTACAGTTTTCATCCCTGTAAAGCTGTACACCAGTGTTGCTCCATTAGACACGGTGATGGAGTATGATCCATCCAAGTCGGAGATCGCACCATTGGTCGTTCCTGATTCTAAAATGTTGACTCCTATTAGCGCTTCGCCAGTACCATCTGTGACGACCCCTGAGACCGTGACTTGAGCAGATAGCACATAGGTGGCACACAATAGAAGTAGTGTCCCGATAAGTTTTTTCATAGCTATTTTATTAATTGGAAATAATTAAAAAGATCTTTTGATCTCTACATCCGATCTATAAAGAACAGATTGAGATATATCTAATACGTATCAAGGTAGCTTGACGTAGACGACTGTCTAGGACAAAAATTGCTAATTAGACCAGATCAAGCCCTCACTTGAAGTAAATGAGCATGCGGCGTGACACCGTATTGCTTTTGATAAGCACGCTGAAAAGTTCGTTTATTTTCAAAACCGGAAGCACCTAGTATTTGACTTAAGTCCATATGTGAGTGTTGCACTAGGAAGAGCGCTTTTTTCAACCTCTCTTGCTTCACATATTGATAGGGAGTGATATCATAACAATCACTGAATGATCTTAAGAAATGAAATGGAGAAAGACAAGATACATGAGCTATCTTTTCAAGTGATAACATTTTGTCAAGATTGGCATCGATAAAATCCTTAGCCGAACTCAATCTTTTATATAACTCTTCTCTCGTCTTTCCTTTAAGCGCTTTAATCTTTCCTATTCTCTCTTTCATGACCTGCTCTACCCCTACTAACTCATCTAATACACCAATAAATTTTTGTTGGTAGTAGATAGGCTCTTCTTTTCCAACTTTTATAGCGCGGATAAGTGATCTAAGATGATTGTCTAATCTTCTAGATTTTTCAAAAGAGTTTTCATAAAACAGAAGTGATGCTTCTATTTTATGAAAAGGTTTATCCAGAAGTTGTTTATCTGTATGGTTAATATGATATAGATAGTACTTCAAGAAGTTAGGATTAAATGCTACTATAATCCCTTCGGCATCATCATCTTGCTCCAAGGTGTTTTCAAAGCTTTGGCCTTCATTGATGACTAAGAACCGATCTTTACTCAGCAAATGCTCTCTTTGATCAACTTGATAATGTTGATATCCATTATACACCGCCCTGATAGAAAACCTACTGACATGCTTTCCTGAGTTGAGACGATTGTCCATAAAGTAATATGCATTGGAAGATATGTCATCAACATTACGGCTCTTATGGGAGCAGTAGTTTAATGTATCTATCGCTGGGCTCAGGTTATCACAATATTCGCAATGGCTTGACTGCATACTAAAGAGTCTATCATCAGTTTGATTAGGTTTAAGATAAGGCAATTTTATCAATCTACTTGACAAAATCGACTAATCTTGATATTCCCATAACTGATCGAGCATGAGTATACATGGTGTCTGTCCGACTCTCTCTATCATTGATTATATCCGCTGCAAGCATACCATATGTCATCGCTCCCTTCGCTCCGACACCAGACATACCACCCAATACTACCATACTATTGTCTTCTTTACCATTAGGATCTAAGACAGGAGTGACAAGCGGCACTTCGTTGTCAGTTAAAGAATAGACACACGAGTAGCCATGATCGTATATCAGATCCTCTTCATTTATGGGTAAGCCCAATAGATTAAAATATCCCATCGTACTATTAAAGGACCAGTCCTTCTCCTTTTCATCTAAAGCTACATCCCATACCTTGTCCATCTCTTCTATATCTGATCTTTGAAAATGACCACCTACTTTAATCACTGGGATGCCATCTTCATAATATTCGATCATAGAGAAGAACGTTCCATCTCGTGTTCCTTTAGAGCTATTGATCACTGGATATGCATCTTTTAGTTTTTGAAGATCACTTTCATTCATACTTTCGTAAATGCTTTTTCTAATCTTATAATATGCCAAAAACACTCTTTGCGGATTGATGAGATCTTTAAAATATGGAGCAATACTTCCTAACAATTCTCCAGTATATGGGCCTGCAGCGGAAACAACCTGTTTAGCTTTTAGCACCGTTGATACCCCATTAGAGTTATCATGTAGTTCTATCACATAGAGTCCATTCACTTTCTCTAAGCTTTTAACCTCGGTGTTATACTTTACTTGCCCCTTATTTAACTTGACTCCTTCATGGAGATAGTTGATCAATTGCTCTGGATTTAAAGTACCACTGTAATAATTATACTCTCTTTGAAGTAGTACATCTGCTGGTAGGTCAACATCAAACATTGACTTTCCTTCCGCTGGCGTATCGGCCATTTTATAATCAACCTCTTGTCTTATCAGTGACGCCAACAACTTATCATAGATCGTCAGTTTGCCGAGATAAGAAACAGGCTGCGTTGTATAAATATCAGACATCTTAAAGCCACCTTCATCAGTTTTTTCATTTAGAAAATCGATCAGCTTCTCAACTTCTCCCACTGATGTGTTGTGCATGTAAGACCACATGTCACTCCCTCGATTACTACTTCGAGCGATCCTTGCTTGCCCAAGGCTCGATCCACTATCGTAAATAGAATCTTGCTTTTCTAAAAGCAAGACTTCAGCATCTTGAGAAAGATGCCAAGCAGAAGCGCTACCCATAAGTCCACCACCTATGATGATGACTTCGTGGATGTCATCTTTGGGTGCACAGGAGAGTACAAAAAGAATGACAATGGTTGAACAAAAATGAATAGCTTTTTTCATCTCAACATTTTGCATTTCATCTCCTCAATATAATCTATTCATAGAGATCACTCACTATGATTGATTGATCTGTCTGAAGAATCTTTAATTGTCTTCGAGGTCTATATTCTGATGAAATCTTATATTTAGAGATAAACCAACTCAACTACTTCAAGATGAACATCCAACGATACGCTTTCTTGATCGCATTTATGTTTGGAGCATTTTGCTTGACAGAGATAAATAGCCAGTCAAAAACATCCAACAACGGCTACGACGAATCATACTACAACACCATGAAATGGCGCCTCGTCGGCCCCTTTAGAGGAGGTCGTGCAGGAACTATCAGTGGCGTACACAACAATCCCAACCTATACTACATGGGAACAGCTGGAGGTGGCGTCTGGAAGACCCAAGATGGTGGCAACTCTTGGTCATGTATATCAGATGGCTACTTTGGCGGTTCTATCGGAGCTGTTACAGTCGCCCCTTCTGATCCTAATGTCATTTACGTAGGAGAAGGAGAACAAACCGTGCGTGGTAATGTCTCATCTGGCAATGGATTATGGAGATCAACTGACGCTGGTGATACTTGGAAGTTCATCGGACTAAAAGGAACGGAGCACATCGGTAGAATAACTGTTCATCCTACTAATCCAGATATACTTTACGTCGCTGCTATGGGCAACCTTTGGAAACCCAATAACGAAAGAGGGCTCTACCGATCAAAAGATGGCGGCGAAACATGGGAACGTATACTCTATGTCAGTGACAAAGCCGGAGCAGTTGATATTAATCTTGATCCTAATAATCCTCGGATCATGTACGCGTCTACTTGGCAGATCAAAAGAAATGGTTATCGCATGGATAGCGGCGGGCCTGATAGTCATCTTTGGAAAAGCACCGATGGCGGTGATAACTGGACTAAAATTACAAACAACCCAGGGTTGCCAAAAGGTACAATTGGAATCATCGGAGTCGCTGTATCCCCTCAGAACTCTGACAGAGTGTGGACTATTATCGAGGCTGAAGAAGGTGGTGTATTTCGCTCCGACGATGGGGGCAAAATTTGGAAAAAGACCAGTGCCAATAGATCACTCAGACAAAGAGCTTGGTACTACTCAAGGATCTATGCTGACCCACAAAATGTAGACCGTGTCTACGTCCTCAATGTGGGTTTCTGGCGTTCTAATGATGGTGGCAAAAACTTCGAAAGAATCGGAACACCACATGGCGATCACCATGATCTTTGGATCGATCCCAACAACAACGAACGCATGGGTATCGCAGATGATGGTGGAGGACAGATATCATACGACGCTGGCGCCAACTGGACGACATATCACAATCAACCGACATCACAATTTTATAGAGTGACCACTGACGATCATTTTCCATTTAGAATCTACGGAGCACAACAAGACAATAGTACAATTAGAATATTGCACAGGTCAGATGCCGGCACGATAAATGAAAGACATTGGGAACCATCGGCTGGCGGAGAAAGTGCTCACCTCGCACCAGATCCTAAGAATAACGACATAGTATACGGCGGTACTTACAAAGGATATATGATGCGTAAGGATCACAGCACTGGCCAAACCAGATCAGTCAATGTATATCCTGACAACCCTGCTGGCTCAGGAGCTGAAGTGATGAAGTACAGATTTAATTGGAATTTTCCTGTGATGTTCAGCCCTAATGACCCTAATCGATTGTACGCCACTTCTAATCATGTACACGTCTCAACCAATGAAGGCCAATCATGGGAAGAGCTGAGTCCTGACTTAACTCGAAACGATCCAGAAACTATAAAATCATCAGGTGGGCTGATCACTCAAGACAACACTGGTGCAGAGTTCTATGCTAACATATTTGCGATCAACGAGTCCAAACTTGAACCAGGCGTAATCTGGACTGGAAGCGACGATGGCCTCGTACATGTCAGCCGCGACAATGGAAAAACCTGGGACAACGTAACACCCAAGGGTTCTCCTAAGCTCAACATGATGAACTGTATCGATATCAATCCATTTGAAAAAGGTGGTGCGTATATCGCAGCTACACATTATAAGTTTGGGGATTACCAACCATACATTTATAAAACGACTGACTACGGTAAAACTTGGAAAAAGATCGTTAATGGCATCGAAGGCCATCATTATACGAGAGCAGTAAGAGCCGATCCAGTCAGGAAAGGGCTTTTATATGCCGGTACAGAATGGGGCATGTATGTTTCATTTGATGATGGTGAGCACTGGCAGAAGTTTCAATTGAATCTTCCTATTACAGCCATTAGAGATTTGCATATAAAAGATGAAAGTTTGATAGCTGCAACCCATGGTCGAAGTTTTTGGATGATAGATGACCTTGGGCCTTTGCGGCAAATAAACAAAGAGATCACCTCGAAATCACATCACCTTTACGAACCCAAACCAGCATATCGAATGGCACAATCTGGCGGCTGGGGATCACCAAACATGAGACTTGCTGGAGCCAATCACCCCAATGGTGTCCTTTTCAATTTCTTTCTAAAAGATATTAAAGAAGATAGCAAGGTTACTCTGGAGATCCAAGATCCGTCAGGCAAAGTGATACAAACATTTGACAATAAGACAAAAGTCAAAAAACAGAAACTTGAGATCAAAGAAGACAAGAACAGTTTTGTGTGGGACATGAGGCATCCGGGATTTAAAGAATTCCCAGGTATGGTGTTGTATTCTTCTCCTAACCGTGGGCCGAAGGCAACACCTGGTGATTATAAAGCAATTCTAAAAGTAGAAGATGTGTCATCCGAAGTAGATTTTACGATTGCCAAAGATCCGCGGCTGTCTAATTCTGATGCCGACTATGATGAACAGCTATCATTCTTATTAGATGTAAGAGATAAAGTTAGTGAAGCGCATCAAGCGATGATTGACATCAGCAGTGTGAGAGATGACATAGACTACTATAACAAGAAACTAAAAGACAATAACGACTATGATGACATTTTAGAAATGGCCTTGAAATTAAAGAAAGACATGTCAGAGATTGAAAATAAAATCCACATGACAAAGAATCAAAGTAGACAGGATCCTTTAAACTACGGCATCAGAATCAATAATAGACTTGCCTTTCTTATGGCCGATCAACAAAGAGGAGACTACCCTCCAACTGATCAAGCGAAAGAGGTGAAAGAAGCTGTTTCTAAGGAGCTAAGTGAGCAAATCGAAGCACTTGACATATTGCTAGATGAAAGACTTGCACAGATTAATAGAATGGGACGGCCCAAAGGTGTACAGATCATAAACGCCCGTAAGAACAAGATTGCTAATCCATAGAAATTAGAAAAACACAGTATCTTATCAAGTAAAAGCAAGAAGAGGATCTATAAGTCAAACAGTTAACTGTTTATGTGAACCATCACAGTATGGTGACGTCTTGGTCATCTTACAAGTACACCAAGAGACCTTTTGACTTTTGTCAAACTGCACCTTCATCGGTTTATACTTTGTGCCATTGTGAGATCCATTACAGAATGGCTGATCTTTGCTATATCCACAACTACACCACCAGTAGGTCTTACCTTCTTCAACTTCATTTAGTAGTGGTTCTTTTACAGTAGTCATCTCTTTATGATAACCATCTCCAATCTCGCTATTAGCTTTGTCTGATTTTATAATCGGCCAATAGAGATGTGCTGCCCAATGATCCTTGGGATCGTTCTCTATTCCAAATTCTTCAGGATATTCCCTCGTGATGACTGCAGTACCAAACATGACATCCCAGAAAAAGAACATATTGCTGAAGTTACCAGTTGGGTTGCTGATTCCATCCTTTGATGATTTGCCGTGGTGAGCAAAGTGAGTAGCTGGAGTTGATATCGTTCGTTCAATGATCCAAGCCAATCCATCCATTGACTTATGCTTGTACAACCATCTGTCCCATCTCACTTCACTGTGAGCACTGACGACAACGATATATTTTGCTACTAAAGCAATCGCAACAGCTTGCACTAATCCCAGATATGTCACAATCCCTAAAAACCAGATATTAGGTATGATCATGACATAGAAGATGTTCTCACGGAAAGTAACCATAACGCCCATGTCAGGGCCCGTATGATGAGGACGGTGAAGATTCCAAAGCCAAGACCACTCGTGCGCTTTTCTATGGTACCAATACTGAATAAAATCATCAACCAATAGCACAAAAGGCAATGCCATAGTGAAGTATCACTGTAAGCTCCTTCCCATATGGGCATCGTAGCACTCATGATCAACCCTGTAACGAGAACTATTAGAGGCTTGCTCACAGTAGAAGAATGAACAAAACTCATCACTTCTATCCACCAATCATCTTTGGTTCTTTTGGATTCGTGATATAACCCTCCTATTCCTTCCAGAACACCCAGAAAAAGCATGAAGCTTGCTATGATGATTGAATCTACAGACATACTTGATGCAAAAGATCCGAAATAAAAAGGAATAAGAAAAGTAACAACTGTTTAGACATTGCAATTCCACCAAGATTCGCCGAGCCATAATTAATTTCTCATGTCAGCTTTGCTATCTTAGGCATCTTATCAATGCTTAGTCCATGAGATTTTTATACCTCTTTCTATTTCTTTGTATCAGTTACACTACGTTCAGCCAAGAAGCCCATCGCCGATGGCGCAAAATGAATCAGATCCGCAATGACAAGTTCGATCTCATCCTTCCAGAAGCAATGCGGGAGAATAATATAGACATGTGGATCATCATGAATCGCGAAGGCAGCTTTGATCCTCTCTATCCAGATCTTGGGGAAGGATATGTAGGGTCAACTGGTTATTACATATTTACAGATAGTGGAGAAGGAAGAATAGAACGCGCGGCACTCGGCATCAGTGGTTATCTGCTTGAAGAAGGTGGAGCCTATGACTACTTTGGCTCTGAGCCTGAGTTAAAAAAGTATGTCGAAGAACGCGACCCCAAACGTATCGGACTTAATTATTCTAAAAACATTGGAGGAGCAGACGGACTGACCTATTCGGGATATTTAGAATTGAGTGAACTACTTGGAGCAAAATATACAGAGCGATTCGTCTCTGCAGAAAAGCTTGTTTCCGACTTCAGATCTCGAAGAGTAGCAAGTGAGATTGCCGCTTATGGAGAAGCATGTGAGTTGTCATATACAATCGCGGAGCGAGCATTGTCTAATGAAGTCATCACCCCCGGTGTCACCACGCTGGAAGATGTCGCATGGTGGATGAAGGAACAACAACACAAGCATAACCTGGGATCGTCATTTGGGATGCCGTCAGTATATGTGACAGGTATACGCGGGATCATCGCCACTTCTTCTGATCGTATCATCCAACGCGGTGATGTACTCAATATCGATTGGGGTGTTGGCCTGATGAATATGTACACCGACATGAAACGTATGGCGTATGTCTTGGATGAAGGTGAGACTCAAGCACCAGAAAGCATACAGAAGGCTTTTGACCTTGCTGTGGAAGTCAGAACCATCATCAAGCAAACTATAAAACCGGGCGTAACTGCTAAGGAAGCCGAAACTGCAATTTACGAAGCTTTGACAAAGGCGGGGTTCAATAAAATGAAAGGCTTTAATCAGTTTACCGAAGAAGACAAAACTGATGTTATCATCGGTTGTCACTCTGTTGGCAATTGGGGCCATGGTGTTGGACCCTCTATAGCATTCTTTAATCCGAAGAGATTAAACTATGAACTCAAACCTTCTAACCTTCTATCGATAGAACTATTCGCTTATACCAAGCTTCCAGAATGGGGTGGCAAGAAGCTAAGAGTTGCATTGGAGGATGATGCCATATTGACTGAACGAGGTGTAGAATGGATTTACCCTATTAACCCAAGATTGCAATTGATTAAGTAATCACATGCGCTTATGTGCTTAAATGAAGCAGTTTCATTAGCGTTCTTATTGAATACTATTGCTGATTTTATAAACCTACCCAAACCATAAAATGGAAACTGTAAAGTCGTTTAATCAATTTGATCTACCCAAGACAATGTTACGTGGACTTGAATTACTTCAATTTAACACTCCTTATCCAATTCAAGAAAGAGTGATTCCAGTTGTCTTGGAAGAAAGAGACGTATTGGGCATAGCAAAAACTGGATCAGGAAAGACAGCGAGTTATGCACTTCCGGTTCTGGCAATTATAAACAAAAAAAGACTTCCGAAAAATAGACATATCCAAGTGCTCGTTTTGGTTCCAACCCGCGAACTCGCGATCCAAGTCGGTGAAGTATTTGAACAATTTGGAGCATATATGCCGCAACACATTAAGTCGATGGCTGTCTACGGAGGCGTCTCTATCAATCCGCAAATGATCAAGATGCAAGGGGTGCGTGTTCTAATTGCAACGCCTGGAAGGCTCTTGGACTTAGTGGATTCTAAAGCAATGAAGTTGTCAGATGTTGAAATCCTGGTTTTGGATGAAGCAGACAAACTCATGAATAAAGGATTCAAAGAAGAACTAAATCGGATTATTTCTTTAATGCCTGAGAAAAGACAAAATCTCCTCTTTTCTGCCACTCTTAATGACGACATCAACAATGTAACTTCTATTCTGCTAAAAAATCCGGAGGTTATCAAAATAGATTCCAACAAGACAGAAACACCACTCATTCAACAGAGTGGTTATTTTGTTTCAGAAGAACGAAAAGGTCCCCTACTCCGCTACTTGATCAAAGAAAAGAAAATGGAGCAAGTGATGGTTTTCACATCCAGCATCTACAAAGCTGATTCAGTTGCTAACAAGCTCAGGAAAAATGGAATTAAAGCAGAAGCGTTTCATGGGAAGAAAAGCCAAGGGGCTCGAAAGAAAGCATTGAAGAATTTTAAAAATGGTTCACTACCTGTTTTAGTAACGACTGATCTATTATCCAGAGGGATTGACGTTGCATTTTTACCTTATGTTATTAATTATGAATTGCCTCGGTCTCCCAAAGATTTCGTCCATCGCATAGGACGGACTGGAAGGGCTAAAAATCCTGGCAATGCTATTGCCCTAATTACTCCAGAAGAGTTACAACACTTTAAGGTCATCCAAAACAAAATGAAAGTCCGTATTAAAATGGAGCAGAGCGAAGAGATAAATTTAAGAGGTTATTAAACGCACCTTTGTCCTTTGCTTCACTTATGCCTCTACTCTTTGATGAACCGAGCTTGTAGTTCTTCAATTAACTTTTGTTGCTCTTGTATAGCAGAGACTAAAACAGGAATGATCTTGCTATAATCCATACCAAGGTATTCTACTTCTTTCAAAACTTCATTGCCATCACTATCAATGACATACTCATGCGTAATGACTGCATCTGGTATGATCTTAAAAACTTCTTGAGCTAAAAAACCAGATTCGGGTTTCGAGTCTCTATCATTTTTCCAATTATACTTGACAGGTCTCAGTTTTAATATCGCATCGAGTCCTTTATCAATTGAACCAATGTTCTTTTTAAGGCGCTCATCTGAGGTTTGTATTACTCCATTTGCTGACCAGACTGACTTCCATCTTTTAGAGCTGCTACCGAGGGTTGATATAATATTGTTATCCTTTGCTGGAGAGAAGGACCCATCATGAAAAGTAGACAACAAACTTGTTCCTTGAGTAAAAACGCCAGATAAAGTTCCTATTTGCAACTCATCAGCAACATTAACCCTTGTATCATAATTTATATTATTAAGACTTATTGATAAAGCTTCATAAATTCTAAGACGTGGAATTCTAAAACTTCCAAGAGAATACAACCTTATCTTAAAATCACCATCTCCAAAGACTCCTGCTTCCCATTTGTTGATATCATCAACTATTACATCGCCACCATCAACTGGAGTCGAAAATTGAATCTTAGCGTCACCTTCGTTTTCTCCTCTCTTTAGTTCTAAGATAACATCTCCCTCTGGAGCATACATTATTCCAGTAATGGTAGAATCTACAGGTGTAAAATCTACAGACTGTGCTGACACTAACGATGAACCTAATAGAAGGGATGCAAATATGATATTTTTCATTTAGCATTTTTTAAGACTTAATTATAGAGTTAAAAACTTCTCTATCTCACTTCAACCTTTAATCATCAAAGCTTAAAAAATGCAATTATTTAATTAGACCAAATACACCTATGGTCTTTATGGGAGGATGTTATGTATCCTTAACATGATATTTGGTAGGATAAAAGAAATACAGAAACCAGCTGATAGGCTCTAAATATGGCTAAATCTTCTCACTTTGCCTTACCGAATGAGAAATTGAAAGGTTTTGGAATTTCGTTTTCACAATATAAGCAACCATCAATACTGAGCATATCTGAAACCCTGCTACTATAGCAGAACCAAAAGGCATCAATTCATCTAAGCCAAACCAACTGCCTGTCTGAAAAATAATAGCAAGACCGATCACAGACTTAACAAGTTCTAACCACAACGCTACCTCTTTTCTATCCATTAAGGTGGTATAACTAAACACAACCAAATATAGAAATGCGCCATAGATAAACGCCAAAGGGCTTCCTATGTCAACCAGTTTATAAAGCAGATGAAAAACCATAGCGACTAAAACTATAAATTGAACCCATGACCATCTCTCCAACAGAGCCGATGCCGGCGTATTATACTTTACAAATTGATCAGACTTTGCAGATGCAATGGGATACTTCTCTTCAACATCAGCAGGACGCCAACCCGTTGGCATAAACCAGATGCGGCACTTATCCCAAAAGCTTTCAGCTCTCCAGGCGTCCTTTATAAGTAACCAGATATGGTTGAGGTTGATGATGATGGGATTCCAAGTATTGACTTGTCTTGTCACTCCATATACGCATGGTTCTTCATCAAGCTCTTCTTGAAATGTCCCAAATAGACGATCCCAAACACAAAAGACCGGTGACAGGTTTTTATCTCTATAGATAGGATTCATCGCATGGTGCACTCTATGCTGCGAGGGAGTAACAATGATATATTCTAACCATCCCAACTTTCCGATATGCTCGGTATGATACCACACTTGTACAAAGAGATGTAACGGTGTGATCAGTGCAATCACTTTAGGTGGTACACCTAAGAATGCTGCTGGAATCAAAAAGAAAACACTGATGTTCACAAACTTAGAGATAGACTGCCGTAGCGCTGTCGCTGTGTTAAAGTCTTCACCTGAGTGGTGGATGACATGACGATTCCAAAAGATATTGACATGATGTGCCAATCGATGATACCAATAAGTTGCAAAGTCAAGAGATACAAAAGCAAGCAAAAACAATAAAGGCCCCTGTTTCTGTTCGATTAATGCAAATCTTTCGAAGAAAAACCCATAACCAACAATCAAAACGGTTAATCCCAAGACACTCTTCAAAGCATTGGTCATCCCAGCACTCAAGCTTGAGATCACATCCATACTTCTAAAGTTAAACCTTCCTTTTGCTTTAGCGTAAGTAGCCTCGATGATGATCATCAAGAAGAAGGCAGGCAGCATAAAGAGTAGCGCTTTCGCAAATGCATCCATAATTGCTGGGTTTAGTGTTCTGTTTTAAAATTGTCAAGAGTAAGATACAGAATGGCAGGAAATAGAAGACATCAATAATTGACGAGTATTCAAAGATCTATATGGTGAAACCATCTAAAATAAGTCAATAGTCTAATTGACCAACTTGTGACCGCGGGAGGTTTATCTTCGATGATCCTCACCTCGCCCGTGTATTATCTCAATTTGATCAGACTACGTCTTAGTTGAAAATAAAAAAACATGCTTACAAGCAAGCTTGAGCATGTTTTGATATTTCCAGAACTGACCTTGAGGTCAGTGATCTAATTGACCAACTTGTGACCGCGGGAGGATTCGAACCCCCAACCCTCGGAGCCGAAATCCGATATTCTATCCAGTTGAACTACGCGGCCTATTTAATGGCAATCGCAGCTATCTGAATCCACTCCGAAAGCCATCGGAGCCGATCCGCCCACCGGCGGACTATCCAGCCTGCCTACCTTTGGTAGGTTGAACTACGCGACCAAATTCTGACGCAAATGTAAACGATTACATCGTTTTATCGCTCTTAAGATGCTTTAATTTAAGTCAAGAGATTTGTTGATCTTATATCATCTGGTTAATATCTCATGCAATCAAAACTCCCGGTACTCTCCACCCAAAAACTCATTAGCCTCCTCTTCATCAAACTTTGCCAACTCATTATTCCAATGAAGGGTTTGATTGGGAAAACGGCCTGCGATGACACCCAGCAAGATCACTTCTGTTAATCGTGCTGAATAAGAAAATGGTGCAGTACAAGTATCCTTTCCAAGACAGGCATCTACAAACTGCAAGTAATGCTTAGGTGCTTCGAGGCCATAATCTCTTATAGGTCCTCCTAAGTTGTGCTTCTTTTCTAACTCCGCTACTTCAGCATCTATATTTACGAAAGTGCCATCGATGATCAACTTGGGCTCCTGAGAGAAGTGAGGCAATAACAACCTACCCTTCTCTCCGACAAACATGGCTCCTTGATCTGGGAGATTCATCGGCATATCAAAGTCTACGTGCATATTGGGCGCTCCGGGACCATCATACCATACCCATTTTAAAGTGTCGGTTGTATAGTCCGTACCTGGAAATTCATAAGTCACTACATTGATCTCAGGAAAGCCAAAACCATGAGTCTTTTCACAATGATTGATGATCGTTGTCGGGACATCTAATTGCAAAGCGTTGTAAGGTGTATCAAATATATGTACTCCCATATCTCCAAGCGTACCGCAACCATAGTCCATAATATTCCTCCATCGACCTGGGTGATAATATCCTTCTTTATAAGGTCTCTCTTTAGCGGTACCCAACCACAGATTCCAATCTAAGTGTTCTGGTATTGGATCACTGCCTGGAGGAGCAGGTTCTGGATTTCCATAATTCTTCGGTGACCAAGCACGTACTGTACTGACCTTACCGATGATCCCAGATTGGATCAAGTGGGTTGCTAATTTATAATCGTAAAAAGAATGAACCTGTATCCCCATCTGTGTAGTCAAGTTCTTTTCTCGAGCTAAGGCATCCATAGCTCTCGCCTCTGAGACATGATGCGTCAGTGGCTTTTGACAATAGACGGCCTTACCAAGTTCCATGGCTGACATAGAAGCTGGCGCATGTGTATGATCTGGAGTTGAGACGATAACTGCATCAATCGTGTCTTGCATCTCTTTAAGCATGACTCTATAGTCCTTATAGATCTTTGCTGTAGGATGAAGTTGATGAGCTGCCATTAGATTGTTAGCATCTACATCGCATAGAGCGACTACATCGACTTGACTATGGGATGAGATGGCTTTTAGATCTTCACCACCCATACCTCCAACACCGATATGGGCTGTTCTTAGCCTGTCCGCTCCACCAAGCCCCCAAGCGGGTTGTGTAAAAAGTGATGTTGCTGCAAGCGCGCCTGTACTTTTTATAAAATGTCGTCTCTTCATATGTTCTACTATTATAGCATTGTGAGTGGGGTTTCACTAAGATAGCAATAGTCATGTACATCGTGAAGCGGCTATGTATAGAATAACATCAGATATCATGAGACAACCAACTTTGCGCCAATATACAATCGCTATCACTTCGATGGACGATGACGAATTATGTAATTTAGCTGGACAAGACATTGATCTATGAAAAGCATGAA
>CALIHL010000126.1 GCA_938022935.1 uncultured Saprospiraceae bacterium | reverse complement strand
ACCCTTTTAGTAAGAAAGACCGTTGCAAGTTCAAGTATAAAGTTCAAGTATAAAGTTCAAGTATAAAGCTCAAGATCATGCTCAAGGATCAAGTTCCAGGATCAAGCTCCCTAAAGTTATACTTCGTATAAATCGGGATCTCCGCTTCGCTTCGACAAGCACATACAACTTCAATCAAAATGTAGTCTGCGCTTCGACGTGCAGTTACACTTGCACTTTACCGACTTCTTCCTATCTTCCTCGCTTAACAATATCGACACATGGCATACTTCAATATTGACGCGGACAAGCAAGTGACTTATGATGCTATCGTCATCGGTTCTGGGATCAGCGGTGGTTGGGCAGCAAAAGAACTTTGTGAGAAGGGACTCAAGACCTTAGTCTTAGAGAGAGGGCGCATCGTCCAGCATGTCAAGGACTATGACACCATGAATGATGATCCTTGGGACTATGAGCTGCGAGGAGCACTCACAGCAGCAGAGCAAAAGAAACACCACAAGGGAGGACGTACAGGATGGGGCAGCAAAGACACCGAGCACCTCTGGGCAGATGACGAAGCCAATCCTTATACAGAAGTGAAGCCCTTCATGTGGCTTCGTGCACATCAGATGGGTGGTCGCTCTATGCTATGGGGCAAGCAGACTTATCGATGGAGTGACCTTGACTTTGAGGCTAATGCTAAGGACGGTCACGGCGTTGACTGGCCGATCAGATATAAGGACATCGAACCATGGTATACTTATGTTGAAAAATTCGCCGGGATCAGCGGTGCTCCCTTAGGGTTACCTCATCTACCGGACAGTCACTTTCTCCCTCCGATGGATATGAACTGTGTAGAAAAAGATCTTAAGGCACGTATAGAAAAAACATTTGCCGGAAGGCATATGATCATCGGGAGGGTCGCACACCTCACGGAGCCACTCAATGGTCGAGGCAAATGCCAATATCGTAATCGCTGTAGTCGCGGGTGTCCTTATGGTGCCTACTTCAGCAGTAACGCGGTGACACTTCCTGCCGCTCATGCTACTGGCAATATGACGATCCGTCCCTACTCCATCGTTCAGTCGATCATCTATGACGATACCAAAGGCAAGGCGACGGGCGTAAGGATCATCGACTCGGAGACCAACGAGGTGATCGAGTACAATGCGAAGATTATCTTCTGCAATGCTTCGGCGCTGAGCTCCACGCAGATATTGCTCAACTCTACGTCGGACAGACATCCTGCAGGACTGGGAAATGACAGCGGTGAGCTGGGACACAACTTGATGGACCACACTTATCGTGTTGGCGCCATCGGCAGAGTGGAAGGTCACGACGACTCATACTACAAGGGGCGACGCCCCAATGGTATCTACATCCCTCGCTATGTCAATCTCGATGAAGCGACTAAGTCTGATAAGTTTCTCAGAGGATGGGGCTATCAAGGTGGTGCAGGTCGCGGTGGCAATCCTGCTAATGAGACATCATTTGGTGCATCATTTAAGGACAACATGCTCAAGCCTGGGCCATGGGAGTTCTTTATTACGGGATTTGCAGAATGCTTACCTTATCACAGCAACAAGGTGAGCCTCGATACGACCTCTCTGGATAAGTGGGGACAACCGACACTCGCCATCGATGCCGAATGGGGTGAGAATGAACTGGCTGCCAATCGTCAGATACAGATCGATGCTGTTGAGATGCTCACAGCGGCTGGCGTTAAGGATGTATTGGGATTTGATAATCAGCATGAGATGGGCAATGGCATCCACGAGATGGGTACTGCACGCATGGGTCGCGATCCTAAGACTTCTGTTCTCAATGGCACCAATCAAGTACATGGTGCAGCCAATGTATTTGTCACAGACGGCGCATGCATGACATCATCTTCATGTGTCAATCCTTCACTGACCTACATGGCGATCACTGCAAGAGCAGCTAACCATGCCG
This sequence comes from uncultured Saprospiraceae bacterium, assembly GCA_938022935.1. Classification (GTDB taxonomy): domain Bacteria; phylum Bacteroidota; class Bacteroidia; order Chitinophagales; family Saprospiraceae; genus JAJRXG01. The sequence goes on along the minus strand of CALIHL010000126.1, from coordinate 26,264 downwards.
TCTCAGAACTTAACAAACAAAACCTTTAAAGCACCTCACTCATGGATAGAAGAAAAGCACTTAGACAGACATCATGGCTCGCTGGAGCTGCAATCACAGGACCGGCGATCCTCTCACTTTTACAATCTTGCCAATCAGCATCTCGACTCGACTGGCAGCCGACTTTCTTGAGTAATGATGAGGCGGAGTTTATCGCAGCTATCGTCGATACGATATTGCCACGGACGGAGACACCGGGCGCTCTTGATGTAGGCGTCGACATATTTATAGATAAGTTATGGGCACAGACTTCTGATGAGGCAGGTCAAGCACAGGTGCGGTCGGATATAGCAGCATTTGATGCAACTTGTAAGCAGGCGTATGGTTCAGCTTTCGCCAAATGTAGTCCTGAGGATCAACATAAAGCACTAGAGGTCGCTGAAGCAAATGCAGGCACCTTCAACCCTGGCGTCTGGGGCAAAGCAGTCGGCGTACAAAAACCTGTTGGCTTCTATCGTTCTCTAAAGTCAACCGCCATCTGGGCATATATAACTTCTGAAGAAATTGGAAAAAATGTACTCAACTATGATCCGATACCGGGAGGGTATGACGGATGTATAGCAGTTGATAGTGTTGGGAATAAATGGAGCTTGTAGAAGTTCAAGTTTCAAGAGAAAGAGTCAAGTTCAAGATTTCCGATGTTATACTTCGTATAAATCGGGATCTTCGCTTTGCTTCGACAAGGGCGATTAAACTTCAATCAAAATTGTAATTAAAATCAAAATATAATAAAGAGATAATTCTAATTGTCCTATCAAACATAAAATCTCATTCTCATCCTGATATAAACTTATTCACTATGGCTTTCTAAAATACCCTACTTTTTCTATTCTTTCAACTTTTTATTAAAGTTGAGCAAAATCAGAGAATCTATTTTCTCAGTTAAAATGAAGTCTTGTGCCAGAACAGATGATGCTCACTGGCTCTTACAGCAGATATTGAGGATGTGATCGTTTATACGCTCTTCATTTTAAGCCGGTGCGAGCATGGCTGCCGCGCCATATTCTCTATTGCCGCCCTTAAAAGGAAACAGATAGCCCATCCATGACAGTAACTTTAGGTTGAACAAATCCATATAAACTTAAACCCATACATTCGTATCTCCCATACGTTTTACCCCTGCATCAGTCGAACATTAGTTATTAGCTTGTGAGAAGAAGATTAAAGGATATGATTTGTCAGCTTAGGGGATCGAGATATTTGATAGCTGTAGGACTATGCATGATATCATTTCATGCAAAAGCTCAGATACCTACCATACAGGATTGCTTGGGCGCGATACCCGTCTGTGAGCAGATATATAGAGAACAACAAGTGCTCCCTGGCTCGGGCAACTATGCCAATGAGTTAGATGAAAATATATCTTGTTTAGTTGAAGACGTCAGTGGTATATGGTATACGTTTACCGTCAACTCTTCAGGAGATTTTGGTTTTCTCTTATCACCCATTGACCCAGATGACGACTACGATTGGGCATTATTCAATATTACAAATGCTCGTTGTGAAGACATCCGCCGAGATGCGTCCTTATTGGTTAGCTGTAATGCCGCAGGAAGCCTCATCGGCACCAGTCCAAACTGTAATGGAGCAACGGGTGCAACAGGACAATCAAATTTTGCCATTCAAGGAGGTGGATGCAATAGCAATATTGTTGACAATTTTTCTGCACGAACCCAGCTCAATGATTTGATACCTGTCGTCCAAGGAAACACCTATGCCCTATTCGTTTCTAACTGGACTGGATCAACTAATGGCTATGAGATTGATTTTGGCTTTTCTGAAGACATTGGCATCTTGGATGAGACACCACCTGAAGTTCGGACAGTTATGACAGAAGAGGCAGAAGGTTGCTCTCCTTCTTTTCTTGATCTAACCTTTACGGAACTTATAAAGTGCAACTCTATTGACTTAGAAAACTTCTCACTTACCGATGATTCAGGTAACTTATATGATATAGCAGTTAGCTCTTTAGACTGCGATCTTGGCGCTGCTCTTTCTAGAGAATTTCGCATAGACATCATGGATGTATTGCCAATAGGTACTTACAACTTGCAAGTCGAGGGATCTGCTACGTTTCTAATTGTAGACCCATGTGATAATGAGTTGGCAACATACAATTACACCTTAGAAATTGATAAAGACGCCCTTTCTGAAATTGCATTACCCACTGATACTACCGCTTGTGATGTTGCCAGTATCACTCTTGATGTGTCAGACGATCAAGCTTCTGCCTATCTCTGGCAAGATGGGAGTACCTCAAGTAGCCTAACCATTACTCAATCTGGCACATACTCTGTCGAAGTCAGCAATCAGTGTGACATAAAAACCAGCGAGATTGATGTTTTGATACTTAATGACCGAGCCGTTGTTGTAGATCTGGGTCAAGACACTTCAATCTGTATCGGCATGTCATACATCATCGATCCTCAATTAAGCGGTGACTTAACGTACACTTGGAGCGATGGATCTAACAACCCTACCACTTCCGTAAATACGAGCGACACATATGAACTGGTTGTTTCAGACGCATGTGGAGAGCTGGGCACAGATGAAGTCATGATTGAAGTAAAAGACCTGCCGATAGACATAGATTTAGGTGGGCGCACTATATTCTGCACAGGAGACGTGGTCAATCTTGACGCCACTAATATCAATGCCACAGAGTACCTATGGTCTGACGGATCTACTGAAGCTACGCTTACAGTAAGCATGACTGGGGACTATAGTGTAGTTGTAACTAACGAATGCGAGTCAACAACAGACGAAATTGTAGTTAATGAATCTGCCTGCGTAGAATGCAATGTTTACTATCCCAACATCATCAGCCTATCCTCACAGATTGGAAATTCTAATTTTAAGGTGGAGAGCAATTGTCCATTTATAACTTATGAGATCAAAGTATATGATCGCTGGGGAGGGCTCATGCATACAGCAACTGATCAGGGTGCCATGTGGGATGGCATCACAAATGGAAAACCTGTACTCAATGGCACGTATACCTACAATGCACAAATCAGTTATATAGAGTTTGATGAAACAATAGAAGAGAATCTTACAGGGACTATAACTGTGATTCAATAACGAATCGTTGTTAACGTTAAAGAATATTATAATACAAAGCAGTCGTCATCCTGCTGAAGCATAAAATCCACCAAGACTTGCAAGCCCTTATAGTGATCGAACATAGCTGGATCAGGCTTCACATAGTTGAAGTTCTGATGTCTCCAGTAAGTCATTGAAGCTCCTGCATAGATTGTAAATGCTTTCAAAGAGCTTTGCTCTTCAAGGCTCAAGTTACCCTCTGATTGATAGCCTGTTAAAAGCTGCTTGGCTTTTTCAAGATTGATAATATTGTCCTCTGCACATGTGCCGATGATGGTCATACCCATATCAAAGACTCGATAGTAATACGCCGCTTCTTCAAAGTCCATAATCGTAACCGAACTTTGATCCTTTTTGACAATGACATTGTCCCAAAATAGATCGCTGTGTACCAATGCTTGTGGCAAGCCCAACTTTAGGTAAGGAGAGACATACGATTCTATCATTCCAAGCCATTGATCAAATTCTGATTGTGGCGCATATTCCTTGACTTTCGCAAATTGCTCTATCCCATAGTTGAGTTGCTTGGGGATATAAGCTGGTAATTCCACCTTATGCACCTTTGCAAGTTCGGCACCTATCATCTTAAGTAGATCAGAAGACAATTCTTTAATGATATCTCCTTCTATAAACTCTTTGATCATCAATGGTTTGTTTTGCCACATGATGATCGGCTCTTTCTTTTTACTCAAAACAACTTTAGAAGAGTTGAAGCCATTGACTTCCAAGTGTGTCAACAAGTCGGCTAATTCTTTGGCTTGAGCTTTTGACTTTTGCTCACAGATGGAGAGTACGTACTTTCCGTCGTTAGTAGTGAGCAGATAGTTGGTATTCTCAGAACCTCCAGTGAGTAACTTATAAGATCGCACTGCGCCAATATCATACTGATCTATGATCTCGGCAACCTCTTTTTCTTCTAAGATCGTGTACTGCGACATCCTATTGACTTTGCTCCCAGTAGTTGGAGATGGCATGCAGCAATCCTTCTTCTAGGTGCTCGTGATCGATAGTATATCCTTTCTGGCACAGACGTTTTGCTGCTTCTATCGATGGGTGCTTTGCTTCCTCGGGCAAGACATCTGTACCCAGAGCTTGCCCAATGACTTTTGGAAACTTTGATGGATGTGCAGTAGCTAAGCAGATCACTTTGTGATCACCGATCTCAGCTCTAAACTTATCCAACACTCCAACCGCTACAGCAGAATGTGGATCAAGCAAGTACGACTCATTATCATACAGCTCTTTTATAATCTGCAATGTCGCGTCATCTGACACACTCGCTGATAGAAACCCTTCGCTATACGAATTGAAAGTCTCATCATCAAACTCTACCCTTCCAGTCGTGGCAAACTCTTCAGTCCACTTTCTGATCTTACTGCCATCCATATCTACGCAGAAGTATAGGAAGCGCCAGAAATTCATCGGTATCAAGATATCTATGGCCGAAGAAACCGTCTCGTGGATAGGCTCTTTTGAAAAGACGCCTTTGCTAAATATTCTGTGCAAACACTCATTCTTATTGTTGGCTATTATAAAGTGCTTCACAGGCAAGCCCATCTTTCTGGCAATGCCACCAGCACACAAGTTTCCAAATGCCCCAGAAGGCACACACATGCTCACCTCCTCTCCTACTGTATCAGCCACTTGAAGATAGCCATAGAAGTAGTGAACCGTCTGTATCATGATACGCCCCCAGTTGATAGAGTTGACGCTGGACAGATTAACCTGCTCTTTAAATTCTAAATTGGCATAAAGACTACTGATGACCAAGTCCAAGTCATCGCCTCCATCTTTACAATTGTAAACACCTACGGGATGCACATTGCCATGATGCAAAGTTGTCATCTGTCGTTCTTGCTCTTCAGTTATCAAGCCCTTCGGATATAAGACCCATGCATCCAAAGTAGACTTGCCAGCGATATAACTGGCAGCAGCTGGGCCGGTATCTCCTGTAGTCGCAACGATGATAGAAAGCCGCTCTTGCTTTCGAGCCAGAAAGAAGTCTACCAGATTGCATAAAAATGAAAGGCCAATATCTTTAAAAGATAGAGTCGAACCATAGAACAACTCCATGATGTAGGTGTTATCGCGAGACTGCAACTTAGGAATCGGAATCACCTCTTCTTTTTCAAAAGTCCCATACGCGCAATCTATGATAGCTGTAAGATCCGATGCCGCAACGATGCTTCTATCTATAAACAAGCTAAGGATCTCGAAAGCCAATTCTTTATAAGAGTGGCCTTTCCACCGTTCCAATTGTTCTTTAGTAACAGTAGGCAAGCTTTCTGGCACATAAAGCCCTCCATCTGGAGCGTAGCCTGCCAAGATCGCTGTCTCGATATCGACAGGACTTCCACCGCCTTTGTTGCTAACAAACTTCAACATCTCTTACTGCACTTTATAATTAGAAAAAACAGCAGAAGCGATCATGATGTCTTGGACGGCTACACCTGTCAGATCAACCACCGCTATCTGATCATCATTGATCGTTTGAAGCGACTCGTCTTGAAGCGCAGTTCCTAATTCTACAACCTTATCTTCCGCTAAGACTCCGTCTTTTACTGCTCTGTATATCTCACCTCTACTTTTGCTCTGAGGGATGCTATCTGCTATGACAAGATCAGCATTTGCCAATATCTCACTAGCCAACTCTTGCTTGGTATGTGTATCTGATCCTATCGCAACCAAAAGTGTTCCTTTTTTGATATCATTAGTTTGAAGAAGCGGAAGCTCAGATGGTGTTGTTGTGATGACGACATTGCAATGTTGTGCTACCTCAGCGCATGTATCTGCCACATGCACTTCACATGTATCGCCTAATTCTAATTTTAATTGATTGGCCTTATTCTTATCTCTACCCCAAAGCCAAAATGACTGAGATACACTCTGTTCCTGAAGTTGCTGTATCTGCAGTTTAGCAATTGTTCCTGTACCAAGGACACCTATACTACTGATGGCCTTAGGCCCAAAAGAAGTGACTGCCAATGTCCCTGCACTTACAGTCCTAAGATTGGTCAGATATCCTTCATCCAAAAGAACAGCTGCCAACTCTCCAGTCAGTTGTTTAAACAACAACATCAGGCCTTGCCCAGAAGGGATACCCAACTTGACGTTCTCATAAAAGCCCGATGCTATCTTTATGACATAGTATTCTTGGTTCTTGATGTAGCCATACTTGATATGGACATCGCCTGGTGGATTGTCAAACAGCAACTCGCCGACGGGAGGCACTACGCAGTTGTTCTTGCTATACTCTATGAAACCCTTCTTCATCGCTGCTACAACATCGACTGATGATACGATTGACTTTATCTCTTCGAGGTTAATGGTAACACTCATTCATTATGATTTATCTCTCAGATAATCTTTTATAATTAGACTAACAATAGCCTAAAGACTGAGTGCAATATATCAGAATAATTTCAGCTATCAGTGTGGCAAACCTCTTCATTACCTCCATTTGTTTGAAGCTATTAAGCCGTCAGACAAAGGAAGCTAATCGTCTTACTTCTTGAGTCAGTAGCTTGTATAGACGTATAGAGTTTAAGACTTTTTATCTTAATAATCAAAGACTTGAAATTCAAGAGACCTTATGTGATCTCCAGCTAAACTTACTCCAATGATCTTTTTTTAAGTCTCCATGATCAACCTGAGGTGTTTGACTGTGAAGTTGGAGTGAAAACAAAAGATTCTTATCATAACAGTTTGAAAGATGCCCATCAAATTTAATTATGTATTAACTCACCGCAGGCATCAAAAGGATCAGACCATCGCTTATCTGTATATATAGCAGCACCCGACAACGTACGTAGGAAGGCAACTAATGCTTCCTTATCAGATTGTCTCAAGTCCAACGTCTCCCCTGTTCCTTCCTTATCAACTTCTAATCTGCTGTCTAAACCCATGCTATTCCTTCGATCAGTAGGGATCTTATTATAGTGTTCGATGACAGACATCAAGGTTGTGAGACTTCCATCATGCATGAAAGGACCATTGGGGTCTCCACGCTCATTGACTAAGTCTCTTAATGTTGGCGATCTGATATTGGACATATCAATAAGATTAGGCCTGCCGGCGACACTGATCAAACCATTGTTCCCAGCATCAGGATCAATATCGAATAATGGTGCTCTATGGCAGTTCTGACAATCAGCTCCATTCTCACCTTGAGACTTCATAAAAAGTCTCTTGCCCTCATTTTCTTGATCTGTGAAATTTGGAAAAAGAGCTTGAATGTCACCTACCAGTGCTAAACCCTCATCATACTTTGAGTCAAAAGATTGTATACTTCTTATGAATTGCGCCAATGCCAGCTGTACTCTATCTTCAGTTATCAGCTTATCGCCAAATGCTTCCTTAAATAAGATTGGGTAAATATCAGTCTCACTCAACCTTAACAACAAGTCTTCCAAAGAAGGGCTGCCATCCAATCCGCTAAATCCCATTTCAATATGATTTGTTATTGGTTGAGTTGTCTGCGACTCAAGAGAAAGAGCCCTTTGATCCCAGAAGAATCTTGTGCTTCTTCCAAATCTAATATTGACTAAACGCATAGAATGGCGTTCAGTCAGTTTACCATTTTGCCCTATACTAACTACTGCATCGTCACCAAATGCAAACTGCTGTTTATGACAGCTAGAGCACGAAGTAGATCGATTAACAGATAGGACTTTGTCATAAAACAACACTCTACCCAATGAGGCAATGGTATCATTCATAAGATTGTAAGTTGGGGTATTATCTCTTCTTATATACTTTGGTATTTCTTGATTTGCATAATTGTCATAAACAGATTGATTTATACCACTACCCAAAATGATCATTACGCCGATTGTTACAACTATAACTTGTTTTCTATTCATATAATCAAGCTAAATATTAAGCCATCATGTATGATTGTAATGTAATCAGTAAGAAGTAATCGTGTTGGAAGATTATAAGTACAAGGTGAAACTGTATATGAAGAAGACATTATAATGCTCATTGCGTATCGAGCACATGAGCAACAATTAAAGAAAGATGAAGGCCCCTTGAGAACTTTAGGCTACTTATGGATTAAGATCGCAACCTCTTTATGAGGCCTGACTGAAAAGTTCGGCCGACTGGAAATCTCAAATCACCTATTAAAATGATATTTTCTTCACTATTGTAAGCATCTACCTTGCTCAGCCTTACTGCCCACTTTCTATGTATCTGGACAAAAAGAGAAGAATCCAATGTTGACAAAAATGACTTTAAAGATTGCCTTAACAAGATCCTCTCATCATCCGTGTAGACTGAGACATAATTACCTTCGCCCTGAACGTAGTTAATAGTAGCTTTTTCGAAGCGTCTATAATCCGTACCTGTTCTATGAAATATAAAATCAGACTTCTTATCGTTCATCTGCTTACACAAAGACTCTAAGCGATAACGTAACGCCAATGGATCAACAGGCTTTTGAAAATAGGCTAGAGGGTTATAATTCTTTATATCATCGAAAAAAGAAATATCAGCAAACTTAGTCATCACAATAAAAGGTATGCTCTTAGAAGACAGGTACTTAGCTACTTCTGATCCCTTTTCTTGGCCGTCCAAGAATACATCAATAAAAACTAAGTCATAGGAAGCACCATCGATCTCCGCTATGCCATCGTCAAAGCTCATGACCAACTTTTTTTCTTTGACCTTGAGATTCTCTAGCTTCATGATCAGATCAGTGGAATCCATAACGTCATCCTCAATTATTAAAATCTTCATGTTCTGAACCCCGATCATGCCACAATTTTAACATTTGGATACTTAGTTGGGCCTAAAGAGGTAAAAAAAGACTTCAATGGTCATTTTCTGTGTTTAAACGTCAGCCCAAGAGATTATTCAGCCATAAAGGAGACTTTTTTGCCTTAATATCCCTTTATCAAAAGCAATCTTGCGATACAAAGAAACAATGAGGCTCATTGATATGTGGAGCCTCAATCCATGTCTATTAATGATCTTTAAACACTCCAGAGTTAAACTGACGAACATCTTATATGAAACTAATTGGTTTTAATCTGCCAATGAGACTTAAGTTCTATAAGGGCGATAGCTAAAACAATCAAAATCTCAATTATAAAGTAGGTCCACCCCAATGCGGTCAAACTATGCGCATGATTAATCATCATAACAATTGAAAACACGCAGTAAAGAATATTTGCGAAAGCGATATACTTGAGATACTTACTATGACCTTCTCGCCAGCGATAAAAACAAACAAGGTCATAAACAGCGAAAAGCACAGGTATGGACGCTAAGATATATAAGGTCTGAGAAGGTACCCCGATGAGGTGCTTCAGCTGTACCAAAACAACACCTAAAAGGAAAGCCGAAAGCAGAGCACCCAGACCATCAATGACAAAGAGTTTGCGAGGTTTCTTTACCAAATTATCTATGACTGAATCAAACATAGCTGATAAATAAGTTATTGTTTTTGTGACAAAAAGTTCTCGTTACAAGAGTAAGGTAAATTGATAAGCTAACAATTGATGTATATCAATTTGTACGAACTGATATATCATTTTTAATTGAAAGAAAGAAGCATACATCTGATTGTGCCCCTAAATTATAATGCCTTAATGGTCTAAACATAGAGAACTTCTTCTTGCTTCTTAATAACATATGCATCGGCCATCATATCATGGAGAGCCTGTTTTTTATCGGTCCAAAGCGCCATTAGAAAACCAATATAAAATATCAAGGCAGAAACTATTTTTCCTAGGTTCCTTCCAAATGCCTGCATAAAAGACACTCTTTCTCCTTTGAGGTTGACAACCTGGATACTAAATGCCATTTTACCAGGTGTGGCTTGATATTTTGAGTATTCGAAAAAAGTAGAATAAAGAATACTAATGAAAGGCATAAGAAGATAAAACAACAATACTCCAATCCCCATAACCACATTGCCGTCATCATTACCTTTAAATAATTTTGCAATAGAGCCAATAATGAAAGCTATTAACAGGCAGGAAAGAATCAAAATAATCCCATCCAAAAAATTTGCTCCAAACCGAAGTCCGAATCCAGCCATAATAATAGGCCTCTTTTCTTCTTCGTAATCTAACAAGTCATTTTCCATAATAAAACCAGTTTTGTTTAATTATTATCCCAAATACAATATAGAAATATAAATATTCAATTTTAAGCAACATCAACCTAAATATTATCGCTCCATTATCAACCTATAGTTTATTCTTGGCATTACACAATCACTGATTACTTTATGCTATCTATATTTAATCAAACAGGCTTTAATCCACTTCATTCTGATTATCTTTTCGTTCTAAAGAGCAGCAATGACCAGATACCTCCCCCTACTTTGGATCTTAGTACTTAGCTTGATCACCATCAAGATCACTGATCCTATAGCTGTACAGCCTGAGGAGACAGATGGATTCTCAGCTATCAACGCCATGAATCATTTGAATATCATGGCAAGCGAGATCCATCATATGGGAACGGAGGAGAATAGAAAGGTAAAAAGGTACATCCTTGAAGAATTTGAGAGATTGGGCATCCCGACTGAGATGTTTATCGGCCATGCTCAACACTCGTGGGGGACTCGTTATACAAGGATCGGCAGAACGGAGAATATCATCGCCACCATCAAAGGCAAGTCATCTGGGAAAGCCGTCATGGTCGTCGGTCACTATGATAGCGTCTTGGGCTCTCCAGGGGCAGCAGACGACGTACACTCTGTAGCGTGCATGTTGGAGATAGCAAAGCTCTTAAAGCAAGAAGAGCATGACAACGACATCATCTTCCTCATCACAGATGGCGAAGAGCGAGGGCTCTTTGGCGCCAAGGCATTCTCGGAGCAGCGTGATGTGTCACATATCGGTGTACTCCTTAATTATGAAGCTCGGGGCAACAGTGGCGCATCCATATCTTTCGAATGGTCTGAGGGCAATGCTTGGTTGGTTAAGCAACTAAAAAAGGTTGCAGTAAGGCCAGTAGCCAACTCTATGTCATTTGAGATTTATAAAAACTTACCCAATGATACTGATTTCACCTTTTTCAAAAAGGCAGGGATCAATGGGATCAATCATGCATTTATAGATGGGTTTAGTTATTATCACAATCCCGCAGACACCCCTGAAAACATAAACCAAGCCAGCGTACAACATACCGGCACCAATATGTTGGCGTTGACAAGGCACTTTGCTAACACTGACTTATCAAAAACAAAAACAGAAAACGCTACTTTCTTCAACCTTCTTGGTTTTCTAATTGTCTATCCTTCTTCATGGGATATTTTCCTTTTGATACTTAGCTTGATTTTTACAATCTATCTACTCTTCAGGTCCTTCAAGTCTGATGTGATAAACATCAAGTCTTTTGGCCTTTCGTTTTTGATGATCCTTTTAACAGTCGTCATTAGCGTAGCGTTGAGCTTTGGATTGAGCAAATTACTCTTTACTCTATATCCGCAGTATGAAGTGTTTTATGCAGGACAGTTTTATAATCACAAATGGTACTTACTCACCTGCATCGGCATCACGATGGTGATAGCAGCTCTTTGTGTCAAAGGCCCAGTACTACGTCATAATCCCAATAGTTTTAAAGCAGCTCTGCTGCTTTTCTTAAGTTTCCTATGTGTTGCATCATATCTCTATATCCCTACTGCCACATACTTCATGCTTTTTCCAACGATAGCATTGTCTATTTACTATTTTGTGACAGTGGGTCATTCTAAAAAAGAAGATCATATCATAACACCGTATCTCGCGAGTCTTATTCCATTGACGATTTGGCTACCTACGATAATTCTATTTTTTCTGGCATTTAGTTTAGTTGGGTTGCCACTTCCGACGATTCATGTATCGATTATAACTCTGACTTCTATGATGCTTTTTAGAAAGCTATGGACTGAGTCAGCATTAATGACTTATATAGGCGGAGGCCTTATCGTAGGCAGTCTTATCATGGGACAACTTACGTCTAAACCGACAGAGCGCGAGCCGTTGCCTTCTAACGTATTTTATAATTATGATGTAGCGAGCGGTCAAGCCAAATGGGCTACAGAGGACAAACACATCAACATTGGCAATGAATCTTATCTGGAAGGTGGAGAGCGATCAGAGTTTGCAGTTCCATACATGGAGCCTTTTATAAATAAAGACACAGAGGTTAAGCCACACGTATCAATTCCACAAGTTGTGAAAGACACCAGCGATTCTAATATATTTAGAATCATCGCCAAAGAAGAAGTCTTCAATACCAGACTTCAGATCAATGGACCTTCCAACATCAGTGCGTTGTTTATCAACAATCAAGAGATCTTCATAGATAGACAGACGGACGAGAATATGGTGATAGAAGCATTTGCCATGAAGGCTGATACAATGACCATAAGAGTTGTAAAAAAGGATCCGTCTAAAAAACAGGTCATCGGTATCAATAGCAACTTTCATTCACTTCCAGTGGAAGACAAGCTACCGATTAATGCATTGAGGACAGATGGATATACTGGAATTGTGCAGTATGTTGAGTTGTAGAGTTAGGATGTGGATAGCAGCAACTAACTGGTTTTACCAACGAAGACATGTTTCAAGTCTGACTTTTGATACTTCTCAAAAGCGAAAGAAACTTGAGTGCCTTTGTTCGCTTCAATCTCCATCGTACCTTTTAATTGTTCAGTCAACGCTTTGATTAACTTATATCCCAAGGACTCACCCAAGCTAGCTCGTACCTCTTCAGTTATACCTATGCCATCATCTGATATTGTTAGCTGGAGTTTATTCTCATGCTCGGCCAAGATTACCTTTATCTCTCCATTATCCTTCCCTTGAAACGCATACTTTAGGCTATTGCTGATGACCTCATTTACAATCAGGCCCAAGGGAACGACAGAATCAACGTCTAAATTTAGCTCTTGCACATTGAGATCAAGTCTTATACTTTCAGACCTGATGTTATAAGAATCAAAAAGTCCTTCCATCAACTTCACAAAGTAATCTTTCATATTGACACTAGTCAGATCTTCCCTTTGATAAAGATCTTGATGGATCAATGCCATCGACTGGACTCGATCCTGCCCTTCCTGTAGTGCATCTAATGCTTGTTGATCAGAGACATGATCTGTCTGAAGGCCTAATAGTGCAGATATAAAGTGGAGATTGTTCTTTACCCGATGATGTATCTCCTTGAGTAGGAGCTCTTTTTCGTGTAGTGCTTTTGAGATGATGCCGTTCTTTTCTTGGATTTGCTTCTTTTGTTTGAACATCCCAAATAGCAAAAAACCTAAAATTGTTGCGGCAACCGAGGTGACAGCAAAGAGCACTCTTTGTCTTGAAAACCTAAGAGCAGAAATCTGTTCCTCATACTTTAATCGTTCTATCTCTTTTTCTTTTTCGACACTCTCGTACTTGGTCTGTGCTTCTGCTATGGCATTAACTTTTTCAGTTGCTTGAACATCTTTGTACAGATCCGCATAGCGTTTCAAATAAAAAAGTGATTGCTTTGTTTGACCTAATCGCTCATATACATTGGCTGCCTGATAGTAATAATCTAACTTAAGATCTTGGCGATCTGTTGAATCAAGGATAGCCAAGCCCTTGTTGAGAGATGCTATAGCTGTCTGATGTATATTATCATCACTTTCTATCTGACTTTTGAGAAGATAAATCTTCGAGAGATACTCTTGATTGCCATATCGGAGGCCTAATTCCTCTGCTTGAACAACATATTTTCTTGCATTTTTATAGTCCTGACCACACTTATAATAAGCTTCTGCATAAGCATTTAGCAAACTCGGCAAGTCCCTTTGATTATTAATATTCTGAAATATCTGATATGCTTTATCGAGATAAAATAAGGAACTATCAAGATTATCAAGATAGGTGAATGCAACACCTAAATTTTGATATTCTATGAAAATCATAGCGCTGTCTTTCTCAATTTCATATTGAAATAATGCCCTTTGATATATGTCTATAGCCTCTAGAGGTCTACTAGTGATTCTGTAAATCACTCCTATATTATTCATCAGGCCACCTAAACCCTGAACCACTTCCATACTATCTGCATATTCTAACGCGTTGAGATAGTTGTCAAGAGCCAGTTGATAGTCTCCTTTATAATATGCTGCAACACCCATGGCATTCATGCTGGAGACTACTTGATCTGGGATATTTATCTCACCGAATAGATCTGCAGATGCCTCATAATTATTTAGTGCTAAGTCCAGATTTCCCCCATAATCGTAGGCAAGTCCTTTTATATAGAAAGCTTCAGCCAAAAGAGAATCAAAACCTTTCTGTCGTGCTAATTGGATGGCAATATCGATATATGCTACTGCGGAGTCTTCTTTCACAGCTGCAGCATAAGATTCAGCGACATCTTTAAGTAAGGAGATCCTAGATGCATCATCACTTAGCCCCTGCAGATTCTGCTTCAGTGAATCTATCAATTCATTCTCCTGACCAAAGACACTAGTTAGAACCAAAAGGTATATGATGAGCGAACTCAAGACATATGAAAAACGGGTTGTGCAGTAATTCAAAATAGACTTTAATCTGATCAAGTAAATATACTTAAAACACGACTTGAAATTGAAGCCCGATTTTTCACATCAAGCTTTGAAAGCAAATTAGAAATATGATATTTGATCGTACTTACAGAAACAAAGTTAGCCTCTGATAATTGGCTATTCGTCTGCCCCTTTAGAACTCCTTCTAATATCTCGTATTCTCTTTGCGACAGAGGCGTAATTGCGATCTTATTCACCTTATCGATGCTAAGCTTCAGTCGATCCACATCTATACTATATTTATACAATGCCATTTCTATGGCTGTAGCCAAATCTCTATTTTTGAAAGGCTTAACAATGTATCCATATGGTAGTGTCTTCTTCGCGCGCTCAAGTGTACCTTTGTCTGATAGAGCTGATACAAATATCAATGGAATCGACTTATGCTCCATGACATACTCTGCTACATCGATGCCATCTTTATCTCCATCAATGCTTATATCACACAGAATGAGATTAGGGTTGTGAACTTCGAGATACTTAAGGGCAGCCTCGGAACTACCCTTAACTACGCTTTCTGAGTAGCCCAATTTTCGCAAACGACGTTGAAGATCCATGGCCATGACGGCTTCGTCTTCTACAATCAGTGTGGTAAAATCAGTCATAGACTCTGCCATCTGTGCTAATATAATATCAATTTCCTGTAAAACATGTTACTATAAGTTCAATTCCCAAAACACTAAGTGATGGTCCTACGCTGATTTCTGCTGAGTAGCATTTAACGATATTAGTGAGAGATTGGGAAGCTCGCTCTTAGACACTTTTTGCTAATTAGAAATCATAGCACTTACCGTTAACTCAAAGCCATCAACGGTCAGCGAAGAACCAGGATATAAATCAATCAGATAACATTCTGCATCAGCAGAAAGGCTAACAGCCTTATCCAAACCTATCAACACGTGATCACAAACATCTGGGACAGTACCCTGGGACCAGTTGGCAGCTGTGTGCCAATCTCCACCATCAGGACCAATGTAATTATTGAAATCTCCGCAGTTATTTTGAGTACAGTCTCTCGAATCTCCAATGATCTCCCACCCATCAAACTCAAGTGCTGCCCTAAAAAGCAATGCGCTACAATAACTCAATCCATCGGCACCCAAAGTTACATCGTCCTGAAGATGATCAGGGCTGTTAGAATCTCGATTCGCCCAGCTTTCTAAAGTTGCGTCATAATGTTCCGTTGAAAGAGCGGTACCGCTTAGCATATCAGTCATATCAGTTGTATTGATAGGATCCCATTCTGCTAATGATTGATCAAAAGCAGCCGCATCATGGAACATTTCTGTCATATCTGTGGCTCCTCTAACATTCCAAAAACTAAGATCTTGATTGAAAGAGGTGGCTTCTCTAAACATCCTTTTGAGATTAACAACACCCGTAATATTGAAAGAATTCATGGGTTGATTAAAGGAAGAAGCCTGGTAAAACATTTCTTCTAAACTAATACTTCTAGTTGGGTCAAAATGATTGATGGACTGATTGAATGCACTGGCACCTCTAAACATTCGGAACATGCTACTAACGTTACTAGTATTCCATCCATTAAGACTTCCATTAAACGAATTGCACGCTTCAAACATACTTGACATGTCGGTGACTTGAAAGACATTCCAGTTATCTAAATCCTGATTAAAATCTTCACATGATAAGAACATTTCTTTCATGGTAATTGGTTCAACCGTATTGAGCGTCCAATTATTCAAAGGTTGATTGAAAGCATTAGCATTCCAAAACATAAAATTGAAATTTCTTACTTGACTAACGTCCCAATCACCTATGTCTTGATTAAATGAGGTCGCATTTCTAAACATTCCCTGGAATCCTTCCTTATTGGACATATCCCAATCCTTGAGTGGCTGATTAAAACTAATGGCTCCTTGAAACATATACTCAACATTAGTCACATTACTCATATTCCAGTTATTCAGCGGTTGATTAAAACTGGTCGCTCCAGAAAACATATACCAAACCCCTAATGGGTGAATTGCATTATCCATTCGCCACGTTGAGATATCACCATTGAATGATGTAGCGCCAGCAAAAACAAAATCAAACCTATTAATGAATCTTGTATCCCAGCTTCCAATTTCCCCATTGAACAATGGGCTGCCAGAAAACATCGCTGATAAAGAGGTTACATTTACCAATCTCGGATTATCCGTAGCCTTGTATTCAAAGTTAGGTAGATTTGCAAACATACTTTCAAGATTTTCCCATTCGATATCACCCCATTGATCTATAGACAACAGACTCTCTCGCCAATCAAGTGAGACACCGCTCATCTCCCAAGTAGGAAAATTCTTGTAAATAGCAACTTGATACTTACCTGAATCAGGATAAGAATGAAATGCATCTCCTGTAATATTACTGGCATCAATGATTCCATCATTTTCCCAATCGATAGAGTAGTTATATGTATAATCTACAGAATTACTTGTATTTATATTTATGATATTAGACTCCCCTCGAGTCCTCCACGTTGTTATAAAGGGTCGTTCGCATTCTTGAATACCATCAATAAAGGTCCAACCACTGTTATTAATCAATTCACTCCTACTTATTGAGCCCCTGCAATAGTTTACATCACCTACTTCAAGCGTAATATTCGGTTGTCGCGGATTCGCTTCCCAGAAAATCAGTAGATTATCATAATTAGAAATGCTAAAATTAGAACCTATTAAGAATTCATCAAAATTAATCACATTTACAATCTTCCATGTTTTTAAGCTTCTATTATAATCAGATGCATTCTTAAACATCTTGTTCATAAATTGAACATTAGATACATCCCAACTTCCTACATAACGATTAAACAGTGAAGCTCCTTCAAACATTGAAGTCATAAATATTGCGCTCTCGGTATTCCATTCTCTAAGGTGCTGATTGAATGACGAAGCATTTTGAAATGTGCCTATGAAGTTGGTCACATTAGAAACATCCCAATCACCTATGGATTGATCAAATTCAGTTGCTCCTGAAAATGTTAGTAGCAAGGAATTCACGTTAGATATGTTCCAATTAGCAATATTACCATTGAACTTTTCAGCATCTTGAAATGTGGAAAACAAACTCGTAATAGTACTTACATCCCAACTACTCAGATCTGCATTTAAGGTTGAGCAACCTCGAAATGTACGTGCCAAGCTTGTAACAAGTGATAAATTTGGTACATCCAAAGCAGTCAACTTCATTTTCAGAGCACCATAAAAAGCATTTGTCATTGACTCCCACTTCCCTGTTCCCCATTGTTTTATCTCAAGAAGTTTTTGGGCCTCTGGATCATTATTCAAATAGATAGAAGGAAAGTTCCCAGTTATCTTGACATCATAAACTCCAGCTTGATTATAGATATGCTTGGGCGTGTCAGTATACTCTTCTATAGGTGAATTATCACCCCAGTCTATCTGAAATTCGTAGGTAAATCCTGACTGAATCGGAATAGTAAGTAATTCTCCATCTTCTTCGATATTCCACTTGGTAATAAACTCACCCTGAGCAACTATAAGGGATGAAACCGTTAGACAAAGACAGAATAGGATAGATCGTAACATGATATGGTTGTGATTGATATATCACAAAGGTCATCACATAGCATCAGGCCACACCTGTCCGAAAGTATAGTTTTGTTGTATTATTCAAGAAGCTTAAACTGACGTGCACTGAGACAATCTTAAATCTTGATTATCTCTGATACATATTTAAAGATCAAACAGATTGACTAACAATCAACTCATCAGCAGATCATCTCATAACTTCATCAGCTCATCACTTCATCAGCTCATCAACCAATCACCACATCAATCCATTATCCCGGTTCATCATAGAAAAATTGCTCTTTCACAACCTTGCCTTCCTTGACCTCATAAACACAGATCTCCTCAAATTTAATAGCCGCAGGCGCTCCTTTAAACTTCACATCCATACTCATTGGTAATGAAAAATAATTGCCAGAAACAATCGGTTCTCCGACACTTGATCCCAAGAACTCTTCTATACTTTCATTCCATTCTTTTCCCTTCTGAGCGATACCATCAAAGCCCGTTACAGAAGAGCCATCATTCTCTATACTGACGATAGCTGGATTGTACAACTCTTGATAGCAAGTCTCATATTCTCCCTTACGGCAAAGCTCTACTAAGCGGTTTGCGATTTCTTGTGTAGTCATGTTTGTGTTTTTCTTTTAAAGATATTCTATTGTATCAATCGGTGATTGTTTTGGGTGTTCTGATTTGGCACAAAATGATTTTTTTATTCTCAACTACTTTCCATTGTCATAAAGACTTTTTTCTCAATTCCTCAATATCCCATCCACAGTCATCGATTTGTTTTTTTAAAATTATTACTTTAATAACTCTTAGAACTTTTTATAAAGTTCAACAAAATCGTCTGATTTAAGGCGCTGTTAAAAAGTGGTCGAGTGATGAGCCTTTCAAGGCACTTACTCCAACGATGTGGCAAGGAAGTGAATGTGGCCTTGGTCAACTTTTTAAGCCAGTGCAAGTTTGGCCGCCACACAAATCATCCATAGCCTCCCTCTTTAATTACAAATATATTCTCGTTGACAAAAATAAAAGTTGAAAGATTAAAAAAAGTAGAGTAATTAATAAGAAGCGCCCATGTAAAAAACCTCAACTAAAGAGAGAAGGCTATACCTCGTTTGATGATAGACAGACAACTACCTTAACAAAGTAACACTCCCCGAACAAACTCGCTCCTGACCTTCATCCATTAACAAACTGGCATTAAAAAGATAAACCCCCGTTCGTGCTTCTTCATTACCTATGCGACCATTCCATCCTACTCCTTGCTGGTTTATTAAAACTTCTGGATCTTCAAAAACTTGACCTCCCCATTTATCAAATATTCTAAAGTCTTTAATTTTCACCAAGTCTTCCCCTCCACTGATTGTAAAGTAATCGTTAATGCCATCTTCATTGGGCGTAAAAACATTGGGTGCGAATACACTATAATATTCTAAAGTTAGATAAACAGTACTATCACATCCCGCATCGGACATAATGGTTTCTTGGTATGTTCCTTGTTCATCATCAATGGCATTATTACAGATTTCGACCGTTTGAGCAAATAGCGGCATGGCTATTTGCCCAATAACTAGTATAAACACTACCATAAAAGGCCTAATCATCTTATTCACTGTTTAATATAACAAGATTTTCAACAGGTTCTCATCAATCAATAATCGAATGACACATAACACCTATCTTGTAGTTACTATGACGATTACTGAAAGCGTACCATGGCAAAAAACAAAACAGTAGAAACAGAAGTCAATCCAATCGACTTTATCGAATCATATGTAGATAAGGATCAAAAGAAGGCCGATAGTTATCAACTAATTGAGCTAATGTCAGAATGGACTGGTGCTCCACCCAAAATGTGGGGCCCAACGATTATAGGATTTGGTACTTATCATTACAAGTATGAAAGTGGACGAGAAGGAGATATGCCAATACTTGGTTTCTCACCAAGAAAAGCGCAGTTTTCATTGTATATCTATTCTAAAACAGATAAAAGTGATGAACTACTAAAGTCCTTTGGCAAGTTTAAAATGGGCAAATCATGCATCTATGTAAAGAAGCTGGAAGACATAGACCTCGATATATTCAAAGCCCTTTGCAGAGAATCGATAAACTACCTCAACGACAATCACGAATCTTCTCATAAGTGTTAAAGGAAAAAGAGGGCGAGGCTTATAAGAATCTCATAATGATTGGAAGCCTTTATCAAGCTCCAGCCTCCTGATCCTTGCTCCGTATATACGCTATACCCATCTCAATACTTCTTGACACCGCAATAGGATCAACAGCGTCTATTGTATCCCTCGTTGTATGATAAGCTGGATCTTCTCCCCTCTTTGTCCAACTCATGGCCGCTAGGGTGGTCGCCTCCACTCCAATCTTTGCAAATTCTGCTGCATCAGTACCTCCAGCCATCAGTGGAAACTTAGACGGAGACACATCGTAACCCAACTCTTTTGCAACTTGCGTCACCTCATCAACCATATCAGTAGATAATGGAACAAATGAGTTTAGATCATTGACAAGAAGACTCAACTCCTTGTGGTCATACATACATTCTAAGTTAAAATTGTAAGTCTTTATATTTAGCAATTCGTCCTTATGCCTTTTGGCAAATGCTCTGGCCCCTCGAAGCCCCGCTTCTTCTGCATCCCAACTGGCCACAACGACTTTTGTATGCTTGAGTCCTTGCCCTGCTTTCTTTTGGTCTGCAAAATGCCTTACAACTTCAGTAGCAATCGCAGTGCAGATCATATTGTCCCCCGCTCCTGGAGTGCCTTCATTTTTATAAAAGAACCACATCCGCAGTGTCGGGAGTAACGCCAAACTAAGTAAACCAACAATCACCCAATACACCGTCAACGGTAACGCAAGGAAGAAATCCAACAATAGCATAATCCATGAAAGCAAAAACATCCCAAACATACTGAGTGTACCTGTCAAGACCTTCTTATTATAAGAAGCCGGATCATCTTCTAAAAAGTTAAATATGTATGCGCTATCATGATGTGCACTGATGATCACTTGCTGGTGTACTTCTCCTTCGGGGTCTATCTCACCAACGACATTCCTCCCCTTCTTCTTAGCGAATAAGAAGTCTACAAACTCCTTATAATAGAAAAACTCAAGTACCGTGATCAAAAGCGATAGAGATGCAAGTGCTGTTGCAATTAGAAACTGACTAAACAACAAAGCAACTAAGCCTAAGACGTACAAGGCAACATTGATTCTTATATAACCTAAGAAGGCTGCTGGATGTACATCAAACTCTTCCATCCTGCTTCGATCACAAAACTTGGAAAACTCCTTTTCTAAATATGCCCCAGCTGCCAAACAAGCTTCACTTCCCGCCAACCTTGAAGACCATTTAGTCGTCACCTCTTCAGTAAGTGACATGGCGCTCTGCGTCATAGCCTTATAGACTGAAGATGCTTCGTTATTCATGATCCTATTTTAGTAAGAACTGAGTGATGGCCTCACCAACTTGCCTCGGTTGCTCATCTACGACGAAGTGCCCACCTTTGATTTTTTCAACTTCCAGTTCAGCGTAACATGACTCTACATTATGCAAGTATTCTTTTATAATCACTGGATCTAAGTATCCATGGATGATCTTGGTTGGTACTGTTACAATATGGTTGGCATATGCTTTCCATCTATTCCTATCTTCTTTTAAGGTCCGATAGATATTGGATGCAGTAGTGATGCTATTGGGTATCTTATAACATCGAGTAT
Organism: uncultured Saprospiraceae bacterium; assembly: GCA_938022935.1. Classification (GTDB taxonomy): domain Bacteria; phylum Bacteroidota; class Bacteroidia; order Chitinophagales; family Saprospiraceae; genus JAJRXG01. The sequence continues at coordinate 4,301 of CALIHL010000126.1, read as the reverse complement.
ATTCTTCAATTGCATCTTCTGGTATCGGATTGGTGATCCCTCTACTAAAGAACCTAACCCAGACATCCTCCTTTCCTTCGATGAGGGCTTCTGGTAGCTCTTTGATACTCATCATATGTTGATACCAAGAAGATCTAAAGTGGTGCTTCACAAGCAACGCTTCGGCGTTCTTTATGCCTTTCGGGTTATTGATGATGATCATATTGATAATGATCAACTTTCTAATCCGTTCAGGTTTTAAGAAGGTCATCTCTTGCACGATGGCTCCACCCCAATCATGACCCGCCAAGTAAAACTTATCAATGCCTAAAGTATCAGCAACTGCAAAGATATCTTCAGCCATCTCATCTTTGACATAGTACTTTAAGTCCAACTCACGATTGCTATCGCCCATCCCTCTCAAGTCTGGACAGATCACATAGAAGTCTTTCAGAAAAGGTGCACAATGATGCCAACAATAGCTCGTCTGTGGCCATCCATGAAGCATGATCAATGGTTGCTTATGATCATCGCCATAGATTCTGACATTAAATACTCCTCTTTCAGTTTCTAATAATGCCGTCTTCATCTAAGGTCTATTTGGGATCGAGTTGATTTCTAATTAAGACAAGATTATTCTACTTCCAGCATGTACCACTCAACAGCAGCCATGTCTAGGTTCTTTCTTCTTCCTTCTTCTTCTGGAGCATAATGCTCTGCTAAGTAGTCTAATATCTTTGGTTCATGAATACCAAGATCTGGAAGACCTTGTGTCTCGTACATCCATAAGAACATCTGCTTCCATCCTTCTCTGGTCGCTCTGTTTTGAGTGATCAACTTTGCCGAGTGACATGATGTACAAGCACCGATGACGAGCTGTAGATGTTCATCATCTTTTAGTCCTGTTCTTATATGTAGGCCATCCTCGATAAGATCCCAGTTCTCCTGCACTTTTGCCAATCGTTGCTCTTCCAATTCTGCCTCGCTTAGTATTTTTTCACTTTTATTATTTGCAGGAGTGTTATTACAACTACCGGTACAAAGCAAGAATAATGGTACAAATCCAAAAACTATAAAGAGCCAGTGCTGACGCAAGCCGCCGTTCTTATTTTCTAAATTGATCATGCGATGATTCTTACTGCGATACGATGACAGGCATTATTTAGATATCCTTTTGGATTCCAACCGGGCAAGATGACCGGCTGCGTGCGACCTTCGTTATCGGTAGCACGCGCCCACACTTCATAGTATCCCTCTTCGGGAAACACGATACTTGCGTCAAATTTTTGCCAAGCATATCTATTATCACTTCCTCCAATTTTGCATGATTGCCAAGTCATACCAAAGTCTATCGAGTATTCTACTTTAACTATCGATTGTGCTGATGTCCATGCCTTTCCTGAGATCGGAAGTCGTTGTGATTTTCTAATTGTAGCGCCTGTCTTGGGAGCAGTGATCAAGGACTTAACCGGCATGTCCTCTATGATGCACATATCTTTCTCTTCTACCTTCGCTCCCGGCGCGACTGGCTTACAAGGTACTCTATAAGAGCTGCCGGTCATCTTCTGACCATCATGCACCTGATTTCTAATTACAATGCGCTCCAACCATTTGCCAGAGCAAGAAGCTGGATAACCGCCGATGACCAATCTTAAAGGATATCCATTTAAGACTGGCAGGTCTTTGTCATTCATGGACCAAGCGATCAAGCTCTCCGCTTCCATCGCTTTCTTGATTGGAACACCACGAGATATAGGTTCTTTGTCAGCAGCACCTGAGAGATGCGTATCCGCACCGTAGTAACCGATATAGACAGCATGCGACTTCACACCTACATCTGCAAGTACATCTTTGAGTCTAACACCTGTCCACTTTGCACATCCTACTGCACCAGTCGACCATTGATTGCCTTTGGCAGGGGGATTAAATTCTGATCTTCCGTTGCCACCGCATTCTAAAGTCAGATTATAATTTACAGTTTCAAATTTCGCCTTGAGTTCTTTAATTGTATAAGTCTTCTTCGACTGAGCGGACTCCCCTTCTATCGTGAGTGTCCATTGATCTATATTTACGTCAGTGGGAGGAAGGCCGTTGTTCCTAACAAAAAAGTACTCGCTCGGTGTCAGCGCATCATTGAGTAGATGGGCGGGTGCCTCCATATTGATCGGGCGATCATTGAGAACCGTCATCAAGTCACTTTTGCCCGGGTACACAGCATCATTACCGTCCAACCCAATTATATCTAAGTCTTCGGGCAGGTTCGCGCCATAGACTACCTTCACACCTGATGTTACCGCGAGGGATGCCAGCACTCCATTCTTGATGAACCGCCTACGATTATTTTTCTTTGCCATATCTCATCTCTTCGATGTTAATATAGCAATGATACGCGTGAACCAACAACACTTCGCTAACTATAATGTAGGATACCGCTTTCGCAAATACTATCCCGCAGACTCACTCCGAATCTTTCCCTTGATCTCACCCTTAATCTCAAGAATGCGATTCTTAAGTTCGTCATACATAGCATAGCCTTGAGCGATGAGGTATAGTTGGTCGTCCTTGCGGTAGACAACCGATGGAAATGCCCTCACTCCCCACTGTCTGCTCTGACCAAAGTCCGCTGCCGTCTGTTGCTTCATCTCCTCAGAATCAAACATCTGTGCAAACAAACCAAAGTCTATAGATAAGGCCGTACAGATCGGTCGATAGAACTCAACCTGCTTTGGATCCTTGGACAAAACATAGAAGTGATGCTGAGTCAACTCATAAAACGAGAGCGCCTTCTCAGACGAAATAACACGTGCAGTCACCAAGCCTCGACAGGCGGGCTCCGTATCATAATCAAACTCCGCTTGCTCAAATAAGTCATAACCAAACGGCTGACCACTGCGTTGATTGACTTCTTCCCAGTGATGCTTCAAGAAGCCCCTGAACTCTTCATCCCACTTCTGCCCACCTCCAGGCCGCAATCCGCCCATCACCAATGAGAAAGGAATAGCGTTGGCCTCACCATATCTTTGCAGGGCATTGAGCTCTGGCGATATGCCCCAGCACCAACTGCACATCGGGTCACCGATGTATATAATCTCCTCACCTTCCTTCCAGTCGATGATTTCAGCTTCTTCTTTATAATCTGGTATTGTACACAGTCCAGTCTCAGGGTCGCATTGGACTTTTATGTTGGCTTGATCTATCATCTATCTTAATTAAGATTGTTCTATGATTAAACTAACGGCAAGTTGATCTATTAAGTTGAGATGCAGATTGCTTTAATTATACAACTTTCGAATCTGTCATACTATCGACATTACCATTCGGCAACACCCTTAGTATATCTCATCAATCAAGTGATCGGACTAGCTCAAGTACCTCATCACAGATTATATCCGCATTCTGCTTTTCTGTGAATATGGAAAAGTGTCCTCCATCAAGAAAAACAGTTTTTCCATTAGATGAGTTGGCAGACATCTCTTCTTGCATTTTTCGACGTTCAGTTCTTATATGGTCTGGATCCAACCCTAATCTTCTTAATGCTTCATCATTTAAGTGCGTTCCAGAAAAAACTCTAATAGGTGTGGTATCCTTCTCCATGACTTCCTTAGACATCACAACCAGGGAGTCATGCCACTTCTCTTCTTCTATGTAGCCCCAGAGATACTTGCCATTAGAAAAGTAATCTTCGTAACGATTAGTAATCTCTTCGGGCACGCCTGGCGCTAGCATTATGTTATTTCCAAATAATGTTAAATACAAATCTAAGACCCCCAAGTCTCCAAGCACAGCTCCTACATAATACACTTTACCCAACCAACTGGGAGCAGAAGGCGTGTTGAGACGTTCATGTTCATCGGGATGTCCTGAGTCAATCAGAGCTAAAGCTGATACCTGATCTGGGTATAGTTCTTTAAACACACGGATGTAATGTCCTCCATGTGAATGACCCGCCATGATGTAAGGAGGAGTCTCACCTGATCTTTCCAATAAAGTATGTAAGTCGCGAGCTATTGACTCAGGATCTTGAGGACTGTCACTTAGATGACTATAACCCATACCAGCTCGATCATATCGCACAACTCGTATGCTGTCTTTGAGTCCTTCACTTAACCAATGATAGTATTCGCTATGTCCTCCAGCTCCTGCTTCTATCACTAAAGTGGGTAGCTCACTCTTTTCTCCAGTAGTATGGACATGAAGTTTATATCCGCCTACATCAACGAGCTTTCCAGGTGGCTCTGGCTTAGCGCCGAATATCCTAAGACATAAGCCTGAAAGTATAATGAGCAATAAAACTGATCCGATCGTTATACCGATCCATTTAA
>CALIHL010000125.1 GCA_938022935.1 uncultured Saprospiraceae bacterium | reverse complement strand
ATGTTGATGATATGATGGGTCTTCGTTACTGCTGCATAGTCATAAGGGAATGATGTTAGTTGAGCGGATGATCCATCCTTGATCACTAAAGGGATGGGTAGCGACCCTTGTAGCATAACAAACAGCGGCTTTCTAAATCGGGTGCTGCTATCTAATTTTATAAAATCAATTGTATCAAGATCTGTGACCATTTGGTAGTGGCGAGCGTTCAGTCCATCTATAGTGCCTTGGTCTTGTCCCTGCGAATTAAGAGGTAGCAGAGTAATTAAAAGGAGTATTACTTTTAACATTTTAATCACAGCTCTTTCACTTTTATACTGCGCGATTCTTTAAAAGACCGAGTGAATGCGATGGCAGCTTCTGTGGCCTTAGTGGCATCAGCTATGGTGCACTGAGGTGTACGATCATAGATGATGCAATCTATAAAGTCATTGGACATCGTCAAGAACGCATCTTCAAATCTTTCCATAAATGAATCCAGACATTCTTTACGTGCTCCGTGTCGATCGTAGATTTCTACTCGGTTCTTTCCAGCAGGCCGACCGATACGCAGACTTCCCAGTGTACCAACAACTTCTGTGTAAGTGTCATGCCCATGCATCGCTGTTCTGCTCGCTATAATGACAGCCATACTTCCATTTTCTAATTGGCAAGAGGTCATCACATTGTCAGCATCACCCAACTCTGCAAACCGCTTGTGCTTATATGCTCCGCCCATGGCATGCACTTCTTTAAACTCTGATGACAACAGCCATCTTGTCAAGTCTATGTCATGGACATTATAATCATGAAATATGCCCCCGCTCTTATTTACGTAAGTGATCTGAAAGTCCGTGACGGTATCTTTATCTATGGTCTGTGACTTCACAAGAAAGGGCTGACCGATTAAACCTTCATCTATCTTTTGCTTGGCATACATGTAGCTTTTATCATACCTCCTGACGAATCCTACAGCCGTCTTGAGGTGCGGATAGCGGTCTGCTACTTTTTGCACCCTTGTACAGGCTTCCATACTGATGGCCAGTGGCTTCTCACTAAAGACATGCAAGCCTTTTTCTAATGCTTTCATGATCTGATCCGCATGCATGTCAGTCGAGCTGACTACAAATACAGCTTCTAAACCCGGCGTCTCCAACATCAGGTCATAATCATTATAGACCGATGTGATCAGTAAAGACTCGGAAGCATACTTACGTTCTTCCTCAGATAAAGAACAAGCTGCGATCAGAACAACATCCTTCATCTTCCACGCGAGATTCTGAGCATACGCTTTACCCATGCGACCTAATCCGACGATACCAACGTTGATCTTCCTACTCAATCCTCTTCTTTTTTTGACTTCTGAAATATACACCAACTTAACGCATCTCAAAAGTTGAGAACACTATTATAACATATTGTTATACCAATGGATTGATTATCTTGACCAGACAAAGAAAAGGTCAAAATGAAATCAACTACAACATCCCATATGCTTGTATGGGCTATTCTTGTTTTCTGTTTAGTTAGCATAAGTTCTTGTCAAGGTCCTCGGGTTAGTAAGGCAGAGGATAAACCCAATATATTATTCATATTGACCGATGATCATACTTATGACGCCATCCATGCCAACGGCAATGATCAGATCATCACACCTCACTTAGATAAGTTGTTTGGACAGGGCACAACCTTCACACATGCCTATAATATGGGTGGTTGGAATGGTGCCATCTGTGCTGCCTCAAGGGCGATGATGATCTCAGGTCGATCGATCTGGGATGCAAGGGAGTACACAGAAGAATGGCGGGCTAAAAACCCAGAAGCTATGAATCATACATGGGGGCGTATGATGTCTAAAGCAGGATATGATACATATATGACTGGCAAGTGGCACGTAGATGCTGCAGCTACACAAGTGTTCGATCAAGCAAAAAATATCCGCCCAGGTATGCCGCCACATACTTATCCTTGGCCTGAGATCAATGCTTTAAAAAATGAAGATGGTGAAGTCGTAAAGCCATATGACTTTGATGAGCTGATGTTGCCTGGTTACAATAGACCTAAAAGCAGAGATGATAACTCATGGTCGCCAGTAGATTCTTCTTTTGGAGGATTTTGGGAAGGTGGACAGCACTGGAGCGAAGTGGTCCGAGATGATGCTGTCGGATTTCTAAATCAGGCAGCAAACGATGAGGATCCATTCTTTATGTATGTAGCTTTCAATGCGCCACATGATCATCGCCAGTCTCCTCAGAAGTATATCGATATGTATCCGGTAGATGACATCAAAGTGCCGGAGAGCTTTCTGCCAGAATACCCGTATAAAGATGGCATGGGTGCACATCAGTTATTGAGAGATGAAGCATTGGCGCCTTTTCCAAGAACAGAGTATGCTGTCCAAAAACACATCCAAGAGTATTATGCGCTTATCACCCACTTGGATGATCAAGTCGGGGCTATCCTTGATGCCTTGGATGCGTCTGGCAAACGAGAAAACACCTATATCTTCTTTGGTGCAGATCACGGCCTTTCAGTAGGCAAGCATGGCTTAATTGGCAAGCAAAGTATGTACGATCATAGTATCAGAGTGCCTATGGCACTCGTCGGGCCAGACATACCCGTAGGTAAAAAAGTCAATCAAGATGTCTATCTCCAAGATATCATGGCTACTAGCCTGGAGTTAGCAAGTATAGAAAAGCCAGATTATGTGTTTTTCAATTCTTTGCTGGGATTAACAAGTGGTCATCAAACTGAAAGTAACTATCCAGAGATCTATGGAGCCTTTCGGGGCCTGCAACGCATGATTAGAAAAGACGGCATGAAGTTGATTCATTATCCAAAGATCAACGTCACCAGATTATTTGATATGAACGCAGACCCACTTGAGATGAACGACCTCTCCGGTCAAGCCAAATACGCCGAAAAAGAAACACAACTTATGGCAGAACTCGAAGCACTGAAGAAGTCATTCAATGATCCTATGGACAGCGGTAGACCTTGGAGGTCTTGGCAGTAAAAGAGAGAGGGCCAAGAGGAAAGAGCCGAGAACCGAGATTTCAGTGAAAATGTTTAAGAATTCAAATCGTAGTTATTTCATTTTAAGTAATCATATCACCATTTTTCAGTCACTTCGACCGCAGCGGAGAAGTCTTTTCGTTAGAACTATGTGAGCTTCTCTTCAAGTATCAAATCATGGATGCCGGTTGAGTGAACTGTGTCCGCCCTTTGGCAGAGTCGAAATCACCGTTTTCTCGGAGCTGTTCACTCTGTACGGTAATAAGGAGAAGGTGGCGTTAAAAATTTCTGAAACCTTGGAAGAAATTTAGCCACATTCTTCTGGTGTCAGAGCGCTATTTGCGTTCTGATAATTACATTACAGAGAGTGCCTTTTTTGTGCTTCGTATTTTTGGGCATGCAAAAATATGAAGACGATCGATTTAGAAAGCACTAGATACTTGCAGAGAATTGTACCCAATAGGGTTCTTCGGACTGGGTGTGATTGTTGACAATGTATGAGATTTTATAATAACTCCATCTCCACATAGTAAGCCCCTCTCTCATTCCCCTCTGCATCAATCATGTAAGTGTTCAAATTAGAAACCCCTTTTTCTAATTGCAAATCTAATTCAAAGTGGGTAGGCTGTTTTTCTGTGGTTGTTACATTATGATCTTGTATAGATACTTGTGCTGATACAAGATCGATAGAGACACCGGCCTTGTAAGGTTTGCCACCTTCTATTTCTTGCCCAAGAGGAACCGTATCTTCAAGATGCTTGCCCGATTCAGGAGGCCATCGGTATAATTTGAATTTATAATTGCCAGCTATTTGAACGTCGATGTGCCACTCTCCATTAGCAATCTTTGCAGCACGGACATGACTTTGATGCCAAGGGGGAAGCTGATTAGTATGATAGTCATGTGCTGTTAGAAGACTGGGGTTTTCTGCTTCATTACCTACGATGATATAGTTTTCTTGATCGGCATCTTCTTGAAGGTCATCCCACCATGTTTCATAATAATTAGAAAGTGAAGCAGCTAAATCCACATGTTGTTCTATGATGTTGTTTTTCTGTCCTGGATCTGAAGAGATGTTATAGAGTTCTTTGTTGTTCACAAGTCGCCAATCGCCTTTCATGACGCTCGCTCTTTTCCATTTTTCCATCAGCTCTTCTCGCTGTGTATCTACGATTACCATTCTTTCTTTTAGCTCCTCTTGCTTGCCTGTTTTTAGCAGGGGTAGGATGCTCTGTCCATCATACCTGCTTTGGTTATGTGTTGGGTGATCGACCATATCAAGAAGGGTAGGGACAATATCTGTGTAAGCGACGAGCTGGCTATAAGTAGCTTTAGGCATATTCATGTCGTCTGGAAATCTTATAAACAATGGCACTCTATGACCTCCTTCATATTCGTCCACCTTTTTGCCACGCATACCACTGTTATAGCCCATTGTTACATGTTTGTCTTTGTCGATACGAGCTCCTCCGGCTGTTCCATTATCGGTCAAGAAGATGATGATGGTATTCTCAAGAAGACCTTGGTTGGCAAGCATAGACTTCAGTTTACCTACATTGTCATCCACATTAGCTATCTGCCCATAGAAGTTTGGATTGACTATATCGTCATTGTCCAAGTATGGATCTATGTAAGATTGAGGTGCATGATGAGGTCCATGCGGAGCGTTGGTTGTTATGTAGCAGAAGAATGGTTCTTCTTTATCGTTGCTGGTTTCTATAAATTTCATAGCTTCTTGAAACCATACATCGGTACAGAAGCCCTCGTGTTTTTCAGGTTGACCATTGTGAAAGTAGGTATCATCGAAGTAGTCATTGTTCCAATAATCAGGTGTTTGTCCAACACCGCCGCCACCATGAACCAGCACTTCATCAAAGCCGCGATCTTGCGGTCTGAATGGGTAGTTGTCCCCCAAGTGCCACTTGCCAAAGATGCCAGTATTGTAATCAAGCTTGTTGAGCTGTTCTGCAATAGTTGGAAAGCGTGTGCTGAGTAAAGAACGGCCACCAATTGTGTGCCAGGTGCCAGTCCTATTGCAGTGCACACCAGTCATTAATCCAGCTCTTGTCGGTGCGCAAGTTGTTGCGACATGAAAGTTAGAGAAGCGAACACTTTCTTTCGCCAACTCATCGAGATGTGGTGTTTTTAGATAAGGATTGCCATGTATGCTTAGGTCTCCATAACCTTGATCATCTGTCATGATCAATATTATATTGGGCTTTGATAGTTGAGCTAAGTCTCTTTCTTGTTTTGTGCAAGAGCTTGCAATGATTAGAAAAAGAATCATTAAGTGAAAAGTATGGCGATTTATGTAGTAAAGCATAAACTCAAGATAGAAGCAATTCTCATAATGAGTGAAGCTAGTGAGTCATTATCAATAAAACTTTGCTTAGAAGTTAACAATGAGGCCAAACCCATTGTCTGCCAATCCGATAGAAATATCTACTTTTTTCTTATCTGAGATAAAGATAAGATCACGATTGCTGTTGTAGAATTCGGCAGCTTTTTTAAATCGCGACTTATAGTTAGCGTTACTGATGATGCCGCCAATACCAGTAACTGGAAATACTACTAATACTGAAAATAACCCAATCGACTGACCAGTACTAAGGCATAGTACACCTGGGCAGTTCTCTTGACCTGGCAAAGACAATAGCCCAATGCCTATGCCTAAAGATGCTAGAGAAGTATAACCTAGTACTTTGCTAGCTCCTTTGGCCCTCTGAGCTTGCTGATACTTTTGATAAGCGATGGGTACTTCTTTAAAGACCTCTTCACTTTCGTAAAAGTCATAGATGTTTCCATTTAACTTGATTTTGGACCCTCTTTGTAGTTCCATATGTTGAGAAGAACCAACGCTTTGAATTATGAAAATTAGAATAAATGTAAATGATAATATTTTCATATCTAAAAATTAACAACAAAGCCAATCCCACTTTGTGTCAGACCAAAGGACAATTCTATAAGATTCTCTTGGGGACGTTCGAACCCATGATGCTTATTATAAAATCGAGCTGCCTCTTTCATGTGCTTTTTACCCGACACAGTAGACAATATGCCTATGGTGCCAGTTACAGGAAATACTACGAATATTGAAAAGATACCAATCACTTGTCCAGTAGTTAGGCAGATAAACTCGCAAGAACCTTGGTGTTGATCGAGGAATATGAGAGCTGTTCCAAGGCCAAGAGCACCCAAGCTGGTGTACCCAAAACCCTTTCCAGCTTTGTATTTTTTTAGACTTTTTCGATAGGCAATCATGCCTTCTGTTACTTCATCAAAGAAGTGCTCGCTTTCGTCATATTCGTATAAGTACGATCCTACAATTAGCTTTGATTTTCCAGCGACGTCCATGTATTGAGCATCCAATGATTCTGGGATAGCGATGAGTGCTAAAATAATAATAGTTATAGCCCTTAAGATGATTTTGGTTTTATTAGTTGCCCGTTTTCTCATAAAATAATAGAGTTGATGAAAGTTGAAGGGTTATGTCTTTCGGATGTTCTCATTGCAGTTATTATAAGATAGGATGAGTATTATCAATTGAGTCATTCGTAAGAAAGCTCCATCTTATTAACTACTGTAGTCCCTTTGCTCTTTAAACGGAAGAGTGGGATTGAATGTGATGACTTTAGGATGAATTTAACGGTTCATGGATTTTGACTATGTTTATCACATGGATATTTGGAGGCTGTTTTTAGGTTTTGTAGTGTTTGGCATATTGACCCAGTCTTGTACTAAAACACCCAATCCTTCTGACTATAAAGACTGCACTATTTATAGAGATAAGTGGGGTGTGCCGCACATCCATGGTAAGACTGATCGAGATGTGGCTTATGGATTGGCATGGGCTGGTTGTGAAGATGACTTTAAGACACTACAAGAACAGATGTTGGCTATCAAAGGCCGCTATGGAGAAGTGCGTGGTATGGATGGTGTCATAGCTGACTTCGCTATACACTTCATGGGGATCCGGGATTATGCGAGACGACATATAGATGAGTTGGATGAAGCGGCTTTAAAAGTCGTAAGAGGATATGTTCATGGGGTCAATTCGTATGCAGCTTTACATCCAGAAGAGTTATTGCTACCTGATCTTTTTCCAACCACAGATGTTGATCTTGTTGCTGGATATATGTTAGGATTAGTTGAGATCTCAGGTGCCGCCCAGGATCTTGCTAAGCTTGCAGATGGCTCTATTGTCAAGGGGCTTGCAGATGAAGAACGTGGTTCTAACGCGATAGCGATCAGTGCAAAGAAGACAGAAGAAGGGCAGACCTTCTTAGCAATCAATTCTCATCAGCCTATGGAAGGTTGGTATTCTTGGTATGAGGCTCATCTGATTAGTGATGAAGGTATGAATATCCTGGGAGGTACATTCCCAGGTGCAGCAACCATCTTTCATGGGACCAATGAGCACTTGGGTTGGGCACACACGGTTAATCATGCCGATTTCTCAGATGTTTATAAGTTAACAATGCATCCTGACAAACCATATTATTATAAGTTAGATGATGAATGGTTGCCACTCGAAAAGAAAGTGATAAAAGCATGGGTGAAGTTAGCCGGCCCTATTAAGATTCCAATAACAAGGGATATTTACAAAAGTAAATACGGTATTACTTTTCAAGTAGGAGAGGAGTTCTTTGCATGGCGATATCAAGCAGGAGAATCTGTAAAAGCCATCGAGCAGTGGTACAAGATGAACAAAGCTTCTTCTTGGGCAGAATGGAAGGCGGCCTTGGAGATCAAGGGCATCCCATGTACCAATATCGTTTATGCTGACAAAGAGGACAATATCTACTTCGTTAGTAACGCTCGTCAGCCTATAAGAAGTAGTACGATTGATTGGAAAGAGATTATTGATGGACGGTCTTCGACGAGCATTTGGCCTGACCGCTATTATCCAATAGATAGCCTCCCACATGTGCTCAATCCAGCCTCGGGTTTTGTTTTCAATACCAACAATACACCTTACTCATCTTCTGGTGACGATGACAATCCCGATTATAAAAAAGTACAAGAGACCATGAGTTTTCAAACTCCAGAAGAAGAGAATAATCGCTCGCTTAGATTTCAAGAATTAATGGATACGGTAACGATACTTTCTTATGATGAGTTTTTACAAGTGAAGTATGATCGTTCCTATCCGAGGCCTCTTCGCGTCTTGCCTTATAACGAAGAAAAACTACTCAATCAAGATCCTAATCAACACAAGAAGTTAGAGACTGCCATACAGTTACTCAACAATTGGAATCGGAGTACAAGAAAAGAGAATGAGATTGCCGCACTCTTCCTGTTGGCTAAAGATGCACTTTATCAACAGTATAGAAAGCTCGGAGGTGTAGAAGATATAGACTTTATCAATGCCATAGACACAGCGTCGAGTCTATTGATGAAATCTTATGGAAAATTGGAAGTGCCGCTTGGTGATTTTCAAAGACACAGAAGGGGAGACGTCGATATCCCAATCGGTGGCGGATCTGATGTGATCGCTGCTATGTATAGCCGACCTGATGAAGATGGAAAGTATAAGGCATTTACTGGTGAGACCTATATCCAGATGGTCCGATTTGACTCTGAGAAAGGTCCGATCATCGAGAGTGTCAATGCTTATGGCAGTTCAGCAGAGAACGACTCCAAGCACTTCACAGATCAGATGCAACTCTTTGCTGATCAGAAGTTAAAGCCTATGACCTTAGATCTTGAGCAAGTGAAGAAAGAAGCCGTGGATAGTTATCATCCTAAGTTTATCCGATAATCATTCTCTCTATGCCAACCTTACCGACCAAATGAACGTATATAATCTTATGAAGACTTCATATCTCATAATTTTATCATTCTTAGGACTATCGCTTACCCAAATGCAACTTTCGGCTCAAGAGGCGGGTAAAAAGAGTCAAGTAGAACTCAAAGACGGTAGTCTCCTCAAAGGCACGATCATAGAGGATACAGACTACCACATCAAGTTAGTCATAGAGACGGGCGATACCTTAACCATCGGCTACAAGAATATCGCAGGGATCAATCAGAATAGGATGAGGTCTAATCGACCTAAAGCGACTCATGATTATGACGGATTATTTGTTGGAGTTGGATTCAACCAATATATACATAATGATGCTCCCTTTGGTTTTTCTCTAACAGTTGGGAAGCGATTGAGTAAGAAAACATCTGTTGGCGTCGAAGCGCGTTGGAGGCGACATGATGAGTTCGTTGGGGCAATATATGTAACACCAGATTACGGTTACTTGGGGGCATACATGAGGCAATACTTACTAGAAAAGAGGCAACGTTTTTTCGCGGACGCATCTCTTGGCTATACCATAGGGACAAACAGTGGAACTGAATGCTGCACGATCAGAAGTGATTATAAAGGAGGCGTCCAAGCTGCTCTTGGTGGCGGTGTTCAGTTTGCGACAACCAGTCCGTTGTCACTAATCGTCAAAGGAGGCGTGACTTACAGCCATACGTCAGGTGAGATTGCATCAATTGATATCCCTGATCAGACTTTTATAAGCACATATTCTAAAAAGTACTTGATCCCTTATGTCGGTGTTGGGATAGAATTCTAAGTTGGCTTTTCTAATTTCCTCTCTTTCGGTTCTTATCAACTGACGCTTCCTCAGTCTTAGAAGATCCTGCTATCATCTTATTGATGTCTGTGATTTCTTTATTGGTGAGTGTACGCCATTTACCTTTACCGATGTCACCTAAGTTTACATTCATGATCCTGGTGCGCTGCAACTTCATGACTTCATATCCCAGATAACCACACATCCTTCTGATCTGTCGATTGAGCCCTTGCGTAAGTACGATTTTAAAAGTGTTATGATCTACTTTAGAGACTTTACACTTCTTAGTTGTTGTGCCTAAAATCGGGATACCGTTTGCCATTCTCTTAACAAAGCGGTCGGAGATTGGTAGATCAGTGGTTACGATATACTCCTTTTCATGATTGTTGCCGGCTCTAAGGATCTTATTGACGATGTCGCCATCATTAGTTAGAAAGATAAGCCCTTCAGATGGTTTGTCTAATCGCCCTATCGGAAATAATCTTTCTGGATAACCGATGTAGTCGATGATGTTATTCTTCTCTTTTAGATCTGTAGTACAGACGATCCCTCTTGGCTTATTAAATGCTATGTATACTGCCTGAGGCTTGTTGGAAAGTGGTTTGTCATCGATACTGACTGTGTCTCCATCGAAGACTCTGTTGCCAAGCACAGCGACTTCTTTGTTGATTTTGACGCGTCCAGCTTTGATCATCTTGTCCGCTTCTCTACGAGAACAGATACCGGTCTCGCTGATGTACTTGTTTAGACTTTTAGAGTTTTCGTTGGACCGATCCAAGTGTTCTTCTTTATTTACAAAAGTACCTGATCCAATGATGATCAAGCCCTCAGATACAAATATGACTAATTAATCCCTTTTAATTTTAAGATGCTTTCTGGGCCGCATGACATCAGCATATCCAAGATGCTAAGGTCACTAACAAAACCATGCTGATCACTAAATACTTGCTGATACTCGACTGGTTTTATTTGTGTTTCAGAGATATTCCTAAGGTTATAAATGTTTCTTTTGTCTTCGATGCCCACGGCTGATTCTTTTTTGTAATCTTCAGTATGCTTGATGCTTACAGGCTCTCCAAGTTCTTCATTCAACCAATCAAAAAGCGCAAAGTTTAAGTCCCAAAGGAATTCCCATTCTTGATCCAGTATCTTATAGAGATCATCACGAAGATATTCGAAGTATGGAGCTGAGCCATAGTTAGTATTGATTTGCTTCATCAATATCTTATGCCATGGAGTTTCATAAGAGATACGTACATCACGGATGGGCATCTGACTATTCTTACCACTGCGAAGCGGGATCGAAAAGCTGACTTTGCCTTGTGGACCGTTAAGGTGTAATCGATTGCGAAAACTTCTCTTTTGGTAGTGCTCATGCGCTTCTATCAATAGAGTAGAATGTCTTACTATTGCAGACATCACAGGGATGGGCGGTAAGCACATAGTCTCTATCAAGATACTGTCCATAGAGTGCAATAATACAATATGCCAGCAAGCTACGCCAAGATTAGTTTTGATGCTTTAGAGGATCGGATGATTACAGTTGATCCATTGAGTGATCTTGACTGTGTAGTGATCATACCCGCATATGCGGAGAAAGATGTTCTGACGACGCTTCAGTCACTACAATACGCCTTGGCACATTGGTCCAAAGCCCATGAGCAAAATCAGGATAGAGTAGAAGTGATCCTGCTGATCAATCAATCCGAAGATGTCCAATCCAGTTACGCCGCTGTTAATGAAGCATGTTTCCAAGCTGCTAACTCACATGACTTTTCTGACTTGGTTCTTCATGTGATTTTCGTCGAGGATTGTCCTAAGAAGAAAGCAGGTGTTGGATTAGCCAGAAGGTTGGCGATGGATGAAGCGGCGTGTAGATTGCTCTCCTTGGGAAAAGATAAAGAAGGACTGATCGTTAATCTGGATGCTGACTGTAAAGTCTCACTAAACTACTTCGAAGGGATCCGCTCTTTTATGGATAATCAACCTAAGATTGATCTTGCCAATATCCACATAGAGCATGACCTGACGACGGCACAAGATGAAAGAGCCAAAGAGGCCATCTTGGATTATGAACTTCATCTTCGATACTTTATTGGTATGCAAAGATGGTTGGGCTTACCCTATGCTTGCCAGACGATAGGGAGCGCCTTTGTTGTCCGTTGCGGTGTTTATGTTCAGATGGGACGGATGAATATGCGCAAAGCAGGGGAGGACTTTTACTACATCCACAAGTTCACTAAAAAAGGAACAGTAGCAGATCTCAACGATGTGGTTGTCTATCCATCGAGTCGGTCATCATTCAGAGTGCCCTTTGGGACAGGCAAAGCAGTAGCGGATATCTTGGCAAGTGATGATGATTATAAAACCTATCACCCGCAAAGCTTTATAGACTTATCACTTTTTGTAAATAATGTAAGGCATCTTTATAAAGAAGATCTGGACATGGCTTGTTTTCCTGGTGTCGTGGCTAATTATTTGAGAGGACAAGAGTTTGAGATTGTTATCCAAAAGCTAAAATCTAACGCTCGATCTTTTGAGACTTTTAGAAAAGCCTTCTTTCAGTGGTTTGATGCTTTTAGATTGATGAAGTTTCTCCATGAAGCCCGAGACTCAACCTTTGGTAATGTCGCTGTCTTAGATGCGATCAATCAAGGGCGAGAAGAACTGGGCGTTTTATATGCAGAGGATAAAGAAGTGTTGTTGTCTCGCTTGATCCAGGTCCATATCGATACCAGCTATAATCAACTCAATAATTAGGTAGAATAAATAGGTTAGCTAACTATTATGATACTTCTCGCCTTTTATAATTGTAAAAGCGCGATAAACTTGCTCTATGATAAACATACGAGCCATGTCGTGTGTCAGTGTGAGATGCGATAGTGCAAGTTTGTAATCAGCTCTATCTTTCAACAAAGGGTGTGCGCCATAAGCTCCTGCGATGATGAAGACAACATTGTTGATGGAGATATTGAGTTTGTGTTGTACCCATTTGCTAAGCTCTTCTGAAGTCTTATGTTTGCCTAACTCGTCAAGTAGCACTACGTAGTCAGAAGAAGACATTTTAGAAAGAATCAACTCGGCTTCAGCTTTGGTGATGTCGTCTTTCTTCTTCGATTTGTGTTTTGGGTCCTTAAGTTCTTTGATAGAAAAAGAGGTGTAGTGCTTTAATCTATTTTTATAATCATCTATGATTGTATTGTAATGCTTGTTTTTGCTTTTTCCTAGCCATAGAAAGGTGATATTCATCTTTGTCTATCCTTTTGCAATTACAAGATCATCCTTATCCTCAACTATAGAAACCGAGAAGGATGCTAAGATCATAAACACCCCTGCCAGTACTAAGGCATAGACTGCGTGATTGTCAAATAAGTACTTTACAATTAGTCCTCCTATCAACGCACTAATGATTTGCGGAAGCGTGATAAAGAAGTTAAAGATGCCCATATAGATTCCCATTTTTTTTAATGGAAGCGATCCTGCGAGTATAGCATAGGGCATCGCTAAGATGCTTGCCCATGCGATCCCCACTCCAATCATCGATATTATCAGCATCCAGGGAGCGCTGCATAAGTATACAGACATCAGACCGAGACCACCAAGAAACAAACAAATAGAGTGTGTCCTCTTTCGACCCACCTTATCTGCTATGCGAGGAAGAAAGAATGCAAAAATAGCGGATACCAAATTGTAAACACCAAAGATGATTCCTACCCAATTGCCAGCATCTTGAAAGGCTGTTGAAGAAGAGTCGCTATAGTCCAAACCATATACATGTTGAGCTATAGCCGGGGTAGAAAATACCCACATCAGAAAGAGGGCAAACCATGAAAAGAATTGGACCAGTCCAAGTTGCATCATCGTCTTGGGCATATTGGAAAAGTCGGTAAAGATTTGCATGATCCCTTTTTGATCATCTACTGATACTTCATCTGCTTCTTCATCAAATGCCGCTACCTCCTCAGGAGAGTATTCTGACGTCTTACTAACTGTCCATATGATAGTAATCAGCAAGCAGATCGCACCAATAACAAAAGACCATATAACATTAGCAGGAATGGCGCCTTCGACTGTGTCTTTGCCGATACCAAATCCTTCTGCAAGTACATATGGTAACCAAGAACCAACAACCGCACCGATTCCTATCAATACCGTTTGTATAGAAAAACCAGTTGTCCTTTGTTCTGAAGGTAGCTTATCTGCAACCAAAGCTCTGAATGGCTCCATCGCTATGTTAAAAGAAGCATCCATAATCATCAGCATGCCTGCACCGACCCAGATAGCGGGCATCACTGCTACAAACATGTCAGCATTAGGCATCAGTACTAAGCCGATCGAAGCGATGATTGCACCAAACAAAAAGTACGGTCTTCTTCGACCCAGCCTGGTCCAAGTGTTATCACTATAGTGGCCGATGATCGGCTGTACAATCATACCTGTCAGTGGTGCAACCAACCAAAACCAAGACAAGTGATGCACATCTGCTCCAAAGGACTGAAGGATTCTGCTGGCATTGGCATTTTGGAGGGCGAACCCCATCTGGATCCCAAGAAAGCCTACGCTCATATTGACAATCTCCGCAAAGGAGAGCTGTGGTTTTTTCATACTGGATGTTTATACAATGACGCGCCAGCCAAGATAGCCAAAGTTGTCAAATGGCTACGATTACTTGACTTTAATGACAAATGACATTAAATTAGTGACATATATACACATTATGGCAAAGATTCATGGTACATACATCGTAGAAGAAGTCGCAGTTGCATATAAGGCCTTAAAGCCACCTATTGATCTTCAGTTGATTTTGGGAGATGGAGGCGACGGAGGAGCCTTAGATAAGATAAGACTTTCACGGACTGGTGTAACAAGACAGAGTTTGGATGTTGTGGCAAGTTTTTTAGGTGTGAGCCTGGAGAGATTGAGCCATCTTTTGCATATCTCCTATCGGACTATTCTACGCAAGAAGAAGGGGGAGCACATGGGCGTGCATATCTCAGAGCAAGTGATTGCGATGGCAGAAGTGATCGAGCGTGGCATTGAGGTGATGGAGACGGAGGCAGACCTTAAGGCTTGGTTACACACTGAGTTACCTGGGTTGGATCATCAGATGCCTATTTCATACTTAGATACCTCATTTGGCGCGACCATGATACTTAAGATATTGGGTAGGATAGAGCACGGAGTCTATTGATATGATTGTCTATAGGATCGCCAAAAACAAATACATAAAAGACTTGACTGGCAAGGGGGTAGAGCTCTACGGTGGCAGATGGAATAGTGAAGGCCAACCAGTCTTATACACCTCAGCATTCTTATCGCTCTCGGTATTAGAATTATTGGCTAATCAGGTGTGGCGTCACGTCTCGGTTGGTTATAGTTTTATCTCGATAGAGATTCCCGATCAAGTGAAGGTCGATAGGCTTTCGCCAAATGATCTTCCAGTGGGATGGAACCAGCCCAGTTATCACATTGATACGCTGAGAAGAGGG
>CALIHL010000124.1 GCA_938022935.1 uncultured Saprospiraceae bacterium | reverse complement strand
TAGGGACATTTGACATCAATGCAGATAGTGTACAGTTGAGTAGTGTAGTACAAGGTGATGGCTTTGGCGTAGACGATACGGATTTTCCTGCGACGATCATTGGTTCGACAGCTGATGGCGTATTAATAGATGTAACGATAGATGAAATCTTGGCTTCGGATCCAGATAGTACTATCTATACTCACGATGGAACACTTACAGCCGAGAGAACAATGACAATGGGTGAAGTTGGAACACCTCGCAACTTGTTTTTTGTAAGTCCAGACGGCGTTGATACTACAGTGATTGCTCCTAATGGTCGAATTGGAATCGGAACAGGTACTTTTACACCGAACAGTACAGGCTCTTTTGCTTCAGACGTAAAGCTCGAAGTTAATGGTGACATTTTAGCAATCAAAGTTCACTCAAGTTCAGATAGACGATTTAAGAAGAACATTACAGGAATTGAATCTGCTCTTGAGAAAGTGCTTTCTATAGAAGGTGTAACTTATGACTTTAGACAGGAAGACTTTCCGAATAGAAATTTCCCGAAAGGTCAACAAGTAGGTTTTATAGCTCAAAATGTGGAAACTGTACTTCCTGAGGTTGTGATAACCAATGGAGACGGATATAAAGCGGTTGATTATGCCAAGATTACGGCTTTACTTAATGAGGCAATAAAGGAGCAACAGGCACAAATTGATGCATTGACAAATAAACTTAAGGCTTCTCATGACTTAAATGCATCTCTATCAAACGAGATTTTAAGCATCAAAAAGATGATCAAAGATATCAGCCATCTCGCTGATTCAGATGAAGATTAGGTTCATCTGACTTTTAACTATAAGCAAAAGGCCTCTTATACATTGTGTAAGGGGCTTTTGTGTTTGTAACCAAAAAACATATTAAATATTTTTGTAATATGTAAATTACTCTTATACTTGCAGTCAGAAGGAGTTAAACTTCTTTCTAATCCCCTAATCAGTACAAAGTCATCCCCCAATGACAGTAATCGATCTTATATCTCGTAAGAGGTGATAAGAAATTTATTGATTGCTAAAACGTAAAATATTGACTGATGGTGAAAACAATTAGAATCATTGTGCTTCTAGGCATAATGACAACTGCAGCACAATGGCTTAGTGCACAGGTTAAAATAGGAGACAGGCCTCTTGACATTGGAACAGAGAGATTATTAGAAATGGAAAGAGCGAACAAGCTTTTTATTGTGACTGATAGCCTCGAGATTGGTATAACGAATAGTGTACTGAATAATGACCCTAACACCGATGCCATGATGGTTAAACTATATGGCTATGGTCTAGGAAACTTTCAAGGTTCTCAATCCTTCTTTTTAGGTACCAACCCAGATGGAGAGGTCTTAGAGTTTCCATTAACCCTGAACTTGGAAACAAGCCCAAGTATGGCAACTCTCTCATTGTTTAATGGTACAACACAATTTGGAAGTGTAGATATGACATTGTTGGATAGTGTCTTTGCTAATAACACTCAGCTTTCTGATTCTATTAATACCGTTCGAACGTTATTAAACGACTTAGCAGCAGATGTTGATTCTGATCTTGATACGATCCAAACCAATGAGCTTATAGATGAGATCGGCGTGTTTGATGGCGTCAATGGGCAACAGACTTTATTGCGTTTTTACGAGAATAGATATGTCACCGATGATGCACTGAGAGATTCAACAGATATAGATTTAGACTTTTATTTTGCCACAGATATCGCATTGGCCGATACAGCTGAGGTGCTGCGGGGTTTAATATTTTACGTAAGTGATGGTACGCTTACTAATGATAGAACAGTTACAGGAGATGCTAATAATTTGACTTTTACAGATATCGACTCATTTAATATAAACTCATCTAATACAACTCTAACTTCGACCGGGAACACCGATATATCCTCATCAGGCAGTACAAGCATCTCGTCAGATGGACCGGTGAATATATCAACGACATCAAATTCGAACATCATTATAGATGCTTCATCAGACACAGTTGGCTTAATAGGAACGGTTAATATAAATGAATACTTAACCAAGCCAGATGAGTCCATGTTTCGAAACATCTTAGGGATAGACGCTGATGGTAATGTTATAAATGTAGCAGCTAACGCTATCCTAGGTACAGAAGCGGATAGTGTGATCTATAGAGACAATGGAACTTTGAGTAGTGAGCGTTATATGACTATGGCAGGCAATGATCTCAACTTTGTGGGAGCAACAGCGGCAGATTCAGTCGTTATAACGGCTGATGGTCGCATACTTATCGGTAGAGGAACAGTAACTCCTGGCAGTACAGCTAACGGAATAAGACTAGATGTTAACGGAGATATTTTGGCTATACAGGTGCATTCAAGTTCTGATGAAAGATTTAAGAAAAACATAAGCCCTATAGGTGCTGCACTTGAGAAAGTGATGTCTATCAATGGTGTAACTTATGATTTCAGAGTTGATGAGTTTACAGATAGAAACTTTCCAACAACAAAACAAGTGGGCTTTATCGCTCAAAATGTTGAAGAGGTCTTACCAGAGGTAGTACGCACTAATGGAGATGGATATAAAGCTGTTGACTATGCTAAAGTAACAGCACTTCTCACCGAAGCAATTAAGGAACAACAAGAGCAGATCCGCTCTCAATCAGAAATCATAAGATCACAAGAGATTCAATTAACAACTTTGGTTAGCAAAATGAATGATTTGTCTACCGTCGTTGCAGGCCTTAAGGTAAATACTAAAGAAGTGAGCAGTCAATCGTTTTCAACGGAGGATTAAATATTCGATAATAATCCTGTTTAAAGCCTCACAATTCACCAATTGTGGGGCTTTTTATATGGGTATTACTCTATATGATATATTACATTACAAAAAATGATAATTTATGATTTAGTATATATATTTTAGCGATATGTTATAATCATGCCTACTTATATCATCGGTGAGCAATTTGACTCATTTTAATGATAAAGTGCGTGATTAAGCGTACTAGAGAATGTTAAGAACCATCCTGACAATAACGACCTGTTCGTTTATTCTTTCTATGGGCAACGCTCAGACAAAGGTAGGCTCCAATGTGTTAAGCATTGACCCAGCTTCTATCTTAGAACTAGAAAGTGATTCTAGTGGATTTCTTCCTTCCAGATTAACAACGATACAAAGAGATGCTCAATCCGAATGGGATGAAGGGCATATCATATACAATACAACAGACAATTGTCTACAGATTTTTGATGGAACCACTTGGGACTGTTTTATCCAAGGCGTTCAGATTGATTCAACGATATATAAATATAATGGTGCCCTACTGTCTAATAGGACGGTCGACATGGGAGGATTTCAGCTAACTTTCGATGGTTCGGGGGATGTTGTGATCACTGATGCTGGCTTTGTTGGGATAGGCGACCCTACTCCTGATGCTAAGTTAGATGTAGAAGACGGTACTGTTAGGTTCTCAGATTATGGAAAAGGGAATATCCCTGGCCCTGAGAGCTATCTCTTAGGTGTTGATAGTGATGGTGACGTCGTCGAGGTCACTCCAGCTATCGACACCTTTTCTTTAGTTGGTGATGAACTTAGGATCTCATTAAAAGGGGACACAGTATCGTATGATTCAGTCAACTTAGCTAAATATCTGGATATAAATATATATGAGGATGATGGAACGCTTACAGCAGATAGAACAGTTGGTCTCAGCACTTTTGATTTAATATTTGATGGTACTTCAGATGTTATTATAAAAGATGACGGTAAAGTAGGAATAGGATTAAGCGCACCAGAAAGGCCCCTTCATGTGAATGAAGCATTGAGGCTTTCAAGGGGGGCAAATACAACTTCTTTCATTTTTGATAGATATGATGGTTCGCTAAGTACGATATGGAAATCATATCTGATGGGCGTAAATGCAAGCGCCTTAGGGAACGGAGAGTTTTTTATAGCCGACTATAATGAAGCGGTATCTGGTGGAGGCTTCAGTAGAATGTTTACATTAAGAGATGCAACAGAACCTATAAGATTTGATCAATACAACGGTTCAACATTTGTTACAGGAATGGAAGCGGCGATCTTGGGCGTAGAGGCAGATGGTGACATAGTTGAAGTTGATCTTTCCTCAATTATAGACCGCGATTGGAACGCTTTAGGAGGAGGAATAGCTAACAACATACTTGATACGATTTATACTTTTGGCCTTGTCGGAATCAATACTAACTCTCCACAGGCTCCACTTCATGTCATCGAAAGTACTGATACTGATGCTGGTCCATGGGCGATCCTCGAAGGTGGTGGTGGTGTTAGAGCTAATACTGCATTAAGACTATATGATAAAGGCACGGCTTCTAATAATGAGACCACAATAGAGTTTGCACATAATACAGGTTCAAGTACACCTGAGGTTCTAGCGACAATGAGGGCCAATACGGTAGGGACTAATCATATAAATGGTGCTGACCTTACTTTTGAAACAACTTCTGCCCCGTCATCGGTTAACACAGATCAATTAGTTCTCAAGAATGATGGGAATGTAGGAATTGGAATAAGAACTCCTGATGAGTTACTGCATATAGATGGAAATATGCGATTAGAAGGTGCTTTTGAAGACAAGGATGGTGATGCTGGCACGTTAGGTCAAGTAATGACATCGACAGTCACGGGCACTGATTGGGTTGACTCTTCAACATTAGGTTCAGACGACCAAATCATCGATTCACTTGGTCTTGATGGAAATACTTTAAACATCGGAATAGAAGGAGACGCAAACGGTCTTCAATCTTTAGACTTGACTTCTATTCTCGGAAACTCAGAGAACATTTATAATACAAGTGACGCACTTGATGGAGATAGAGTTGTAACACTAGATGGCAACAGCTTAACATTTGATGGTGCGGCAACAGGAGATTTAGTCATTGCATCTGATGGAGATATTTCAATTGGAACAGCAACTACTTCTGGAGATTTAAATGCCGTTAGTGATGAAGATCAAGATGCATTTCACTTTACTCAAGAAAATGGCACGACTGGAGAAAAGGACGTTTTTACAATTGAAGATCAAGATGCTGGCGGAGGAGGACAGGATGGAAGCTCTGTTTTAAAAGTTGTAAAAAGTGGAAGTATAAGTGTTACTGACGAAGGGTTTAGCCTTGTGGAACTTGCATATACAGGAACAACTGATCCGACCGGTGATAAGTATTGGATATCAGGACGCGAGGATGATGAAGGGGCTCCTTTATGGGGTGTAGATATCACAGACAATGACTTTTGGTCAGAAGGAGGAATAATATTAGGGGTTACAGGAGCTGCAGACGGCACTTATTCTGGTGGCAACTTTATAGTTGAACCTGATGGAGATGTTGGGATAGGTACTACTTCACCTGCAACCCGACTTGAAGTAGATGGGGGGTCAGTTAGGTTCTCGGATTATGGTGCTGGTACTTATAAAGATAGTCTGGCTTCTACGATACTTGGTGTTGACACAGACGGAGATGTTATAGAACTTAATACGCTCAAAAATACCCGTTGGTTTTATGCTCCAGCGGTAACAATTGATGCATCAAGCGAGGTGACCGATGAAACCTTAGACCTCTATCAACAATATAGAGATCAATTTACTCTGCCATCCATAAGTAGCACAGGAGCTCCGGCAGAACTACCTTATTATGAATCGGACGAACTTCACTATTACATAACTTACTTTGATGATACCGTACTCGATGGACTATCAATAGATGCGGACGGAGTATTAACTTATGATATCATAGATGTGCCTTTTGATAACTACACTATTATGAATGTGATCTTTGTAATTAAATAAAATGCAAAAACTTCAGCTGCTTGTCTGGTCTATAGTTGTTGTTGCCTTTTTCAATCAAGAAGGAACTTCTCAAGTTTATATTTTAGGAAGTGGCGGCGCCACAGGAACAGTAACGACATGTAGTGGAACGTTTTATGACCCAGGTGGATTAGGTAATTATGCAAACAACTTAGATCACAGTATAACATTTACGACTGGGGATGCATCCAAGGTGATGGCAATTGAGTTTACTTCTTTTTCAATCGAGTTTGCTTCAGATTGTAGGTGGGATTATTTGGATATTTATGACGGCAGTAGTTCTTCTGCACCATATTTGGGTCGCTACTGCTTAAACTCACCAGGCCAGTCTGTTGTGGGCTCTGGTCAGTCTCTTCATTTCGTTTTTCACTCCGATGGTAGTGTAGTAAGTAGTGGTTGGGTAGGAAACATTTATTGTTTGGACGACCCTTGTCTCGAAGGAGACTATGAAGACCAGTTTTCATCTGCTAATTATAGTAATACAAATGGATCTATCGACTGGTCTTCAGAAAGTTGGATTGAGACTGGGGATGATGGAAGTCCCACAGGCGGCAAAATACTTATAACAGGCGACGATCTCAGATTTAGAGATACAAAGGGCAGTCTCTCTGTAGAAAGAGACGTTGATCTAGATGGTGCCTCGTCTGCTGTTCTCTCCTTTACATATGACGAGACTGGGAACTATGAGAACGTTGATTTCTTACATGTAGAGGTCTATGATGGTTCAGTATGGACTAGAGTTTTTACAGCAACAGAGGACTTTCCAAATGGAACAAAAGCTAGAATCGATATTTCCGATTATGCTAATGCAAATACTAAAGTTAAGGTAATTGGAATAAATTCTGAATCAGGTGAAAGCTACTTTATTGAAGAATTAGCAATATGTTATTCCACGTCAACGTCAGCTACCATTGATTTTGCATTAGAGGCAGAATGCGGATTCAAAGGGAGTAGCTGGTCTACATTTGACGACCCAATAGCGTCAAAAGATTTTTATGTAGAACCTAAAGTAGGCTTAAACTCTTTGAGTTCACCGCCTGCTGATACGTCGGATTATTTAACATATGTAGTTGAGATAGATAGTGCTGGAGATTATGAATTGTATGGCAGGATAATTGCTCCGAATCAAGATAATGAATCCTTTTGGGTAAGAGTCAATAATAGTACTTGGTATAAATGGGATGATTTAGCTATTGCTAACGTCTGGACCTGGAATCAAGTTTGGGATAGTGATAATGGTGATACCCCAATCTCTTTTTCTTTATTAGAAGGACAAACGCGGATAGATATAGCATATCGAGAAGAAGGAACAAGGTTGGACAAACTATTTTTAACACTAGATGGTGGCATCCCGTCGGGAGCTGGACCAGAAGCCACTAACTGCATTACCTCTCTTGAAGAGGATACCGATGGAGATGGCATAGCCAACGATATAGATCTAGACGATGATAATGATGGGATACTAGATGTAGATGAAAGTCCAGCAACTATAGACTTTGGTGGAGCAAAAACGTCTCTGGTTGGCTCAGATTTATTGGATATGGATGTGGGTGATATTGTGCTATATTCTAACGCAGTTAGAGATTGTAACGACGTGCTTTATGATATTACAATTGAAATAAATTCTATTACTGCAGGTGTCCAAGTAGAAGCAAGTGCGGACGGCATGGAGATAGATAATGCGGGTGCAGACGAAGATGACTATTTTACATTTACATTATCGGTAGTAGAATCTGGCTCCGCAACTGTAGCAAACCCAAGTGGAACGGCGGCAACTATAACAGACTTTCTCTTTACTCCAAGAGATATTGATTCTAACGGTGGAGTCGATCATACTGAAGTATTTGGAATCAGTAATGCTACTGCTCCTGATAATACCTTCTTAGATGATGATACAGTTTTAGAACAAGGAGGCTTTGTAAACGGAGGCGGCCCAGGAACAGGATACACATACTATAGAATGATTCCATTGTCTGGAGCAACAAATTGGACAGCCAACGGAAATGATACTACCGGTGAACTAGAAGAGCATGCTGTTTTTATGTTTTACAATAATTTTTCTACCGTCGATATCGCATATGGGCGAACGGGTTCTGCTCCAAGCTCTAATAACGGTAGACGATTAACGAGTTTATTTGCTTCTAAAGAATGCGATAGGGATATGGATGGTGTGCCCAACACGGTAGATCTTGATCTTGACAACGACGGAATATTTGATCTTCATGAGGCTGGCCATGGGGAGTTAGATCTTAATGATGATGGGAGAATAGATGGCGCTGATACAGGTTCTGGTTCAAACGGAATATATGATGGAATAGAAACTGCTGCTGAAAGTGGGGTGTTGAACTATACGTACAGTGATTCAGATGGAACGGGTATTGAAGATCCATTTGATATAGATTCAGATGATGATGGGTGTTTTGATACAGAAGAAGCTGATGTTTCGGATACAGATGTTGATGGTACCGCTGGGTCTGGTATTCCTTCTGTAGACGCTAATGGGTTAGTGGTTAGTATTATTTACGATATACCTCCAACTACGGCATGGCAGGACGCTACCGCAAGTTGTTTAGAAGATTGTGATAATGGACTGGATGACGATGGTGATGGTGATGTGGATGATGATGATGCTGACTGTGCCAACTATTACTTGGAGGCCGAATGTGGATTTCCTGGTGAGAATTGGGATCGTGGCTTTGATGTTTTGGCGTCTAATGATGACTATTTGACCATATCACCTGGATTCAATTCTACGGTGAGTGCTCCAACTGATGCTGCAGATCTTGTTCGTTTTACTGTTAATGTCTCAGCTATGGGCCTTTACAGGATTTTAGCAAGAGTATATTCTGATAATGGAGGCG
Source organism: uncultured Saprospiraceae bacterium (assembly GCA_938022935.1). GTDB lineage: Bacteria > Bacteroidota > Bacteroidia > Chitinophagales > Saprospiraceae > JAJRXG01. Next base: position 79,102 of record CALIHL010000124.1, on the reverse strand, counting down.
ATGACTCTTTTTGGGTTAGAGTTGATGAAGGAACTTGGTATCCGTGGAATGATTGGAATACTGCTTCTACTTGGCAATGGCTTCCTTTTTCTGATAACAACAATGGAAACACACTTTTAAAATTTTCTCTTTCTCCTGGAAACCATACTATTGATATAGCCTATCGAGAGGATGGAGCGAGAATTGATAAACTTCATTTGACAGTCAATGGCACAACACCATCAGGAGATGGAGAAGATGCTATTAATTGTGGAAGAACCATTACTTATAATTTATTCTTACCGTATAAAATCCTTAATCGCAACTAACTAATTCAAGGTAGGATAGAAGATAAGTCTTTACACTTAGCGCCTTTCGGGATTTGTCGCTTATTTTTTTTCTAAAAGCATTGAAGTCCTCACCAGATGAGTTCATCATTGCATTTTCTAATTCAACCAGAAGCGATTTAGAAGAATCATCTCTACTGATAAACAAACCGGGAAGTTTTTTCATCATCTCTACTCCTTGATTAGGTGCAGACACAACACAAAGCCCACAACAAAGAGCTTCTGCGACAACCAAACCAAAAGTCTCTAATTGGCTACTATGTAAGAGTATGTTGTGTTGATTAAGAAGCTTGGTGATGGCTCTTTTTTCTAACTTTCCAGTAAATGTAGTTTTATTCTCAAGGTTGATCTCTTTTGCAAGATTTTGTAAGTTCTTTCTTTCATTTCCTCCTCCTACAATTGTAAAGTGTACATCGTGATGTTTAGAAAGTTGTTTGATTATTTTTAAAGAGAGATCAATTCGTTTTCTTGGTATTAGGTCACCAACACATATAATTTTGTTAGAAGCGGCTTCGGCTTTTTGAGAATTATTATAATTAAAAAGACCAGTATCAACAAAATTAGGAAGAACCTTTATTTCTCTTTTTAAGTAATCAGCCATAGAGGCCCTTAGAGCAGAGCTAACGGTTGTAACGACATCAGATTCCATTAAGGCTTTTAGACCTATCTTTTTATGTAAGGGCCTTATACTATCGTCCATCCACCCTGTATAATGTTCGCTAACAATAACTGGGATATTATATTGCTTTTTAACCTTAACCGCAACTGCCGCCCCCAAGTAAGTATGTGCGTGGATGACATCTGGCACACCTTCTTTATCTATATAGTGTTCAACCCAACTAAAGAAATTATTAACCCAAGCATTTAGGCCCCAAGAGCTGTTCTTAGGGTAAAATGGTCCTGTTAATAAGTAGTTTTTGTTGCCCGATAGATCAACTTCTATCTTTTCTTTTTTGTCAAACCATCCTTTTTTAAGATAGGCTATATTAAGATCAGCATAGACGAGATCGATATTCAACCCTTCTGCCCTAAGGAGCCTTACTTGATCTTTGACGAAGTCTCCGTTAAAGGGCTCTAATAGGCCAGGATACCAACCTGGTATAACTAATATTTTAGGCTTGTTTTTTATAGCTTAGCTTTAACGTTGCACTAAGATTGTAATAAAAAAGCAAAGCAAATCGATTGTAGTATCATCATACCTCATTACAACCAAGCTGATTATCTGGATGAATGCTTGAGTGCTTTATTTAACCAAAAGACAGACTACAAGTTTGAAGTCATTGTTGTAGATGATAACAGCGATGATGTCGACTCAATAAAGGAGAAATATAAAGATGTGATTTGGTTATCGAGCTCAGTAAGAAACCCATATACATCCCGTAACCTTGGAATCCTCCGGGCTTCTGGTAAAGTTTTGGCATTCATAGACGCAAAGTGCACACCTTGTATAAGCTGGGTAGATACCGGCATATCCAGCCTACTTGAAGAAGACAAAAAGATCTTAGCGGGTCATTATGAAGTCAAACCTCAATCGAGTGAATTGAAGGATCTTCTTTATGGGCTTTTATACCTAAATAATGAGAAGAATGTACGCTATAATTATGGCGTAACTACGGGAAATTTATGGGTGCATAAGTCTGCTTTTGATCTCGTTGGCCTGTTTTGCGAAGAACATATATCAGGGAATGATATCGCATGGAGCCGTAAAGCAATGTCTTTAGATTATGAGATCGTGTTCAAAAAAGAAGCGGCGGTAGATTATCCTGGACAAAGCTATGATCAATTGTGCCACTCTATACCTAAGTATATGTCGGGTATAGCGCATCAACATCATAGCAAGCTGTCTAAGACAGAGAGGACTGTATACTTTATTAAGAACCTTTTACCACTACGATTAAAGACATTTACGGAGTTGATTACTTATCGACAGTTGAATAATATCTCGACTATAGACAAGTGTTATCTTTGGCTTCTTGCTTGGCTAATGAAAATGAAAATGGCCAAGGCATATTTAGTAAGTTCTTTCTCTTAATGAATCAGAACACCGACGTAAAAAAGAAGTATAGACAATATGTAAAAGAGAATAACCTGTCTCTCTTTTATCAACCATGGTATCTTGACGCTGTTTGTTATGCCCATGAATGGGGCGTTGTTTTAGCAACAAGAGACAATAAAGCTGTAGGAGTTTGGCCATACTTTCAAAAAAAGAAGAATGGTTTGACCACAATTACTCAACCGATCCTAACTCCTTATCTCGGTCCACATATTGTCAAGCAGAACCAAACTGATAAACTTAGCACGCAGCTGAGTTATGAAAAGAAGATTCTTACAGAGCTTTCTAATCAATTACCCAAAGTGAATCGCCTTGTTGTGCAAGGCCATCCTGAATGGACCAACTGGCAACCATTGAGTTGGCTTGGTTATGAACAAACAACGAGGTATACATACCAAATAAATCTCACTAAAACTGAGACTGAACTTTACGATGCTCTGAGTGATAAGACCAGAAACCAAATCAAAACTGCTAAGCAGTCACTCAGAATAGAGGAGACTACTAGTAGTGCTGAACTAATAGGTTTGGTGAAAGCAACCTACAAAAGACAAGGTATATCAACACCGTTTAGCAATAAGCAATTTGAAGTTTTACATTGTGCGCTCACTGAAAATGATTCTTTTAAAGCATATATGGCCTTATATGAAAATGATAAGGTCGCGGTGGTCTATAGCGTTTATGATAAAGAAACCACTTATCTCTTGATCACAGGACAAAGTGATAAGAAGGTAAGCGGAAGCGTGTCTTATTTAATATGGCATAGTATTTTAGAAGCTAGGCGACGGGGAAGTTCTACTTTTGATTTTGAAGGAAGTATGATAGAAGGCGTTGAATCTTTTTTTAGATCATTTGGTGGCAACCAAACCCCTTACCATAGATTAACGAAGGCTTCTAACAAGCCGCTTTATATGCTCTTCAAACTTCTTGGAAAAATATAAAGATGACTCGGATTCTAATTATATACCGAGTTGATAAAAGTAAGACTGAGAATATCGGTGTAGTTAAGAAGCTCATAGGACAGGTTGATGGGTTAAAACAGTCCAATTGTAAAGTAGATTATGTCATACACGACACCAAGCACATATATCTGAACAATCAACCTATATACGATATACCATCAGAAAAAATAGGAATTAGCTTTAAGTGGAATTATTTCAATCACTTAAAGAAAGTAAAGGTTGAAAGCTATGACGCCTGTATAATCCGCTATGGGTTGTCGAGTTTTTCATTTATTAGTTTTTTAAAAAGATTTAAATTAGAAAATGAAAAGGCTCAACTATTAATTGATATGCCGACTTATCCCTACCAACAAGAACATGTTGGAATAATTGGTAGGGCTAAGGTTTTCATTGATCAGACATTAAGTAAAAAATTAGAACCGTTAGTGGACTTTGTTTTACATTCTGGTGTAGAAACTTCCATATTTGACGTACCTACTATCAAAGTCTCCAACGGAATAAACTGTGAACAACTGAGAGCAAGAACTTTTAGTAAACGCAAGAATCATAAGATGATCGCTGTTGGCAAATGGAGAAGCTGGCATGGACTTGATAGATTGATAAAAGGCTTGGCTACTTATGAGCATGATTCAGATATAACGTTAGATATAGTTGGTGATGGTCCTGAGTTGGAGCGACTATATCAACTTGTTAAAAAGAATCAACTTGATGATAGAGTAACATTTCAAGGTATTTGTGTTGGAGAAAAGTTGGACAGGCTTTTTGATGAAGCAGACATAGGAGTTGGCACTTTAGGTTTGTTTAGAAAGGGAGTTAAAGTGGATAGCTCTTTAAAGAACAGGGAGTATATTGCGAGAGGACTGCCGATTATCTTGTCTAGTAAGGACGCTGACATCAAAAGTGACTTAAGCTTCGTTTTTAAAGTACCTGAAGATGCAAGCATAATAGATATACGAATGATAGAGCGGTATCTAGACGGCTTGAACGTTGAAACGATCATACAAAAAACAAGATCTTTTGCCGAGAATCACTTATCATGGAGATCTAAGATGAAGGCACTCATTAAAGACCTTGGCATATAGAATGAAAAAACTGGACTTCTATATCATTGGCAAATACCTCACGACATTTTTATTTGCTATAATCATGATTACGGCAATTGCCGTAGTGATGGACCTTAGTGAGAATATTGACAAGTTCATTAGGCATAAATTGTCTGCGTCGACAGTAGCATTTGACTATTATGTTCACTTTATACCTTGGATCAATAGTGAGCTATGGCCGTTGTTCGCTTTTTTAGCAGTTATCTTTTTTACGTCACGATTGGCCAGAGATTCTGAGATCATCGCAATGCTTTCGACAGGTATGAACTATACGCGTATCCTGAGACCAATGTTGATGGCAGGCACGTTTATAGCAGCTTTGCACTGGGTAGGAGAAAACTATGTTATACCACATAGTACGTTTTATAAGACGGAGTTTGAGAATGAATACAAGAGGAAAGTAAAGATTGCGCTATCTAACGATGTTCAGTTTTTTATAGCGCCGCAACAGAAGATCTATTGTAACTTCTATAGAAAGAGAGATTCTACCTTGTCCACTTTTAGGCTTGAATCATTTGATGACGAAGGAAATCTTATATCCATGATGAAGGCCCATAAACTGAAGTATAATCTACTCACTGATAACTGGACAGCCAGTGACTATGAGATCCGATCTTTTGATGGAATAGATGAGCTGCTTTTGATTGGCAAAGGAGAAAGCCTGGATACGTCTCTTGCTATAAGGCCGGAAGACTTTATCAGACACAGTAAACAGATGGAGATTATGACGACCCCTGATCTAAAAGATTTTGTTGTGGCAGAAAAAGCCAAAGGCTTAGACAGTACTAATAGATATCAGATAGAAGCTTATAAAAGAACAGCAGCACCATTTACTATTATCATACTAACCTTGATCGGTGCAAGTATAGGCACACGAAAAGTAAGAGGAGGACTGGGTATCCACTTAGCTATGGGTGTCTCTATCGGAGCGCTTTTTACATTGATTAGTAAGTTTGCTGAGTCGTTTGCACTCAACATGGCTTTTGCCCCTCTGATAGGTGTTTGGACGCCTAATATCATCTTTGGATTATTTTCTTTATATCTTTTGCGGGTTGCCCAAAAATAAATTTTCAATATTTATTGAAAATAAATTTATTGATAATTTGGATATATATGTTGATTGTCAGTTAGTTATGAATACAGGATTATAGATGTTAGCTTTAATCTCAGCCATTGTTTAATCTGCTGTTGCACTTTGTTAAACAAGAGCTTATCTTTATGTCTTCAAATATTGCAGGCATGGAATCAATGACAAAATTGGATTTTAACGCAAGTTTCAATCAACTTACACCATCTCTAAACTCTTTCGCTTATAATTTAACGAAAGATAACGAAGAGGCTAAAGATCTATATCAAGAGACGGCTTTTCGAGCTATAACTAATAGAGAAAAGTTCAGGGCAGGGACAAACCTAAAGGCTTGGTTGTTTACCATAATGAAGAACATCTTCATCAATAATTATCGAAAGAAGGCTAAGAAGAATACGATCATGGATAGTACTGATAACATGTACTTTCTCAACTCTTCTGATACAATCATAAGTAATGATGCTGGCACCAATATGGTAATGGATGAGCTGGGAAGCATGATCAAGAACTTGGACGTTTCTACACGAGTACCATTTGAGATGCACTACGTTGGTTTTAAGTACCAAGAGATAGCAGATAAACTTGAGTTACCTCTGGGAACAGTGAAGAGTCGCATCTTTTTTGCTCGCAAAGAGCTGAAGAGGCAGATCAAAGGCCAATATGGTAACTATACAACCATCAGAAGCAAGCTGTCCGCATAAGATCAACTCGTTTAGGTTGATCGATGACAACCTATCCAATAACAAGCTTTAAGTAGCCGTTCATATATCATTCTGATAATGAGGGCGCACATCTAAACTATGCGTGCGTATAGGTATGATTATTGATCTACCTATATCTCTTCTGATCTTTATATGAACAGATATTATTTATACATTTTTTGTCTACTTATAAGTGGCACAACCCTAACCGCTCAGAAAGGAGTAGAGTTAGGCGCTTGGCTGGGGTTTACTCATTACTATGGTGACTTGCAGACAGAGCTTGCTTTTGGTGATCTAGGTCTTGCCGGTGGGCTCAACTTTAGATACAACTTAGACAATAGAATATCAGTCAAGACCTCACTCAACCTGGGACGAGTGTCTGCTTCAGATGCTGACTCGCAAAACACGTTTGAAAGAAGACGAAACCTGAGCTTTTCTTCGGATATATGGGATCTTACCACACAGATAGAGTTTAACTTCTTATCATATATCCATGGTAGTGATGGTGAATACTTCACACCTTATTTACTTGCTGGGCTTTCTGCCTTCTCATATGCTCCAAAGACTAAGCTAGATGGCCAACCTTACAATCTTAGAGACTTTGGAACAGAGGGGCAGCCCATCGGAGAAGAGTACGGCAGGTTTTCATTGTCCCCGACGATAGGGCTTGGACTAAAGTGGGATATCAATGTTGATTGGAGCTTTAATGTAGAGTTGAGTATACACAACAGTGCAACAGACTACCTAGACGATGTCTCTGGAGTATATCCAGACCTTAATGTGCTTAGAGCAGAAAGAGGTCTTCAAGCAGTTCATCTTTCTGACCGCTCTGTTGGAGGAGGAATCGGAGAATCTGGACGCCAACGAGGCAATAGCAAGAACAACGACGTCTATACTTTTTTAGGCTTACATGTCATGCGATACTTTGGCTCATTAAACTGCCCACGTATCACAAAGAAGAGAGTGAAACTGTAATAAATGTTATAGTTTTACATGACTAACTATCAGGTTGATAGTTCACAACCATCTCATCATCTTCATTTTAAAACACCTTCTTATTTGAGCGAAATAGTAATGTCTATTGAAGGCTTGGACGCCTTAGAGTTGTTCGGAGCCAAAGACGCAAAACTCAATTTAGTAAAGCAAGCATTTCCAGATGTATCCATAAGTCATAGAGGGGCTTCTCTTAAGATCTCAGGAGAAAAGAAACCTTCTCAAAAGGTAAAGGATAAGATAGAATTGATGATCAGGCTATTAAAAGAGAACAAAGAGCTTAGTAGTAATACCATTCAAAATATAATCCAAGACTTTAACCCTTACAATCACATCCCATCACGCCGGGATAGCGGTAATGTCATCGTATATGGCAATGGTGGTAAGAAGATAACCGCACGAACAAGGAATCAAAAGAAGATGGTAGAACTGTCTGATCAAAATGATATCCTGTTTGCTATTGGACCAGCTGGTACGGGTAAAACCTACACCGCAGTTGCGCTGGCAGTTAAGGCGTTAAAAAACAGACTAGTTAAGAAGATCATCCTAACTCGACCTGCAGTTGAAGCAGGAGAAAGTTTGGGCTTTCTACCGGGGGATCTTAAGGAAAAGATAGATCCATACTTGCGCCCTTTGTATGATGCTTTAGATGATATGCTCCCTGGAGAAAAGCTAGAGCAGTTCATGGCTAACCGAACTATCGAAGTCGCGCCTTTGGCATTTATGAGAGGAAGGACATTGGACAACGCATTTATCATACTGGATGAAGCGCAGAATACCACGTCTATGCAACTCAAAATGTTTCTGACGAGGCTAGGTCCCAATGCCCAGTGTATCATAACTGGTGATCTTTCTCAAGTGGATCTACCGAGAAGCCAAAAGTCAGGATTGAGAGATGCGACGGAATTATTAGGAGGCCTTGAAGGGATAGGAACTGTCTTTTTATCTGCAGAAGACGTAGTTAGGCACCGACTTGTCAAAGCCATCATCAACGCATATGCCGCACAAAGCAAAGAGAATAGTTTAAATTCGCCCTCCAGAAATAAAGAACTAAAGGATGGGACAGACAGCACAAGTAACGTATAAAGGTAGCCTTAGAACATCAGCTACACATCTTAGATCTGGAAACGACATCATCACTGATGCCCCAGTTGACAATAATGGCAAGGGAGAAGCCTTCTCTCCAACTGACTTAGTTGCTACCGCACTGGCGAGTTGTTTGATCACAATCATGGGCATCAAAGCTGATCAGATGGGTATTAATATCGAAGGTGCTGCAGCTGATATTGAAAAGATCATGGATTCTAATCCGCGGAGAATAAAACAAGTAAAGGTTAAAGTCACGATGCCTGCGCACACTTCTTATGAGGCTAAGGACAAAAAGATACTTGAAGCCGCAGCAAGGACTTGCCCCGTTGCCTTATCGCTTCACCCAGACACTATCCAAACGATCGACTTCATCTGGCCTTAACCAATAATATCAACGATGAGCACTATAAAAATATCTCACCCAACTGGAGAGATACAAGGAGAGATAACCTTAGATGGTTCTAAAAGTATAAGCAACAGGGTTTTAATTATAAGGGCTCTTTCTGACACTCACTTTGATATCAATCACTTATCAACAAGTGATGACACCAAGACACTTTCTAATTTGTTAGAGCGTATCCCTGACGGAAATATTTATAACGTAGGTCACGCTGGGACAACTTTTAGATTTTTGACAGCATATCTATCTCTTCAAGAAGGCACTCAAACATTGACTGGATCTTCACGTATGCTTGAACGTCCGATAGGACCATTAGTTGATGCGCTTAGGTCATTGGGTTGTGATATAGATTATAAAGGAAGAGAAGGCTATCCACCACTTGAGATAAGACCTGTTGATAATGCAATATTAAAAAGTGTAGTTGAGATAGATGCGGGTATAAGTAGTCAGTATATCACAGCACTTATGTTGATAGCACCAACATTGCCTAACGGTTTAACGATCAAACTAACCGGTGAAATGGTTTCAGAATCGTATCTCCAGTTGACCAAGGGAATACTCAATGACTTTGGTATCGAGGCCAGTCTTGAAGACAACATGATTGATATAAGACCTCAATCTTATCAGCCGCGAGCATACACAATAGAAGCGGATTGGTCAGCTGCGTCTTATTATTTTTCAATTGTGGCTCTTGCAAAGAAGGCCTCTGTTTCTTTAAAAGGACTGTTCGAAAACAGCTTACAAGGAGATGCTCAAATGACAGAAGTTGGAAAGTTTCTTGGTGTACAATCTAATTGGGCTGACAAGTGGAATCTTTCTAAAAAAGATCAAGCGGAGTCTTTAACTTTTGACTTTATCAACCAACCTGACACAGCACAAACTGTTGCAGTCATGTGCGCAGCTCAAAGTATCCCAAATTCTTTTTCAGGTCTTAAGACACTTCGCATTAAAGAGACTGACCGCATAGATGCGGTTGATATAGAATTAAAGAAAATAAACAGTTCGTTTCAATTAGAGAAAATTGACGATCAAGGAGAAGAGCACTATACCATATCTCCCGGCGTCAGTTTTAACAATAACATCATGCCAACATTTGAAACTTATAAAGATCATAGGATGGCGATGGCGTTTGCGCCACTTGCTTTGCTTCATCCTATCTATATGAATAAACCAGAAGTTGTAACCAAGTCATATCCTGACTTTTGGAAAGATCTTGAGTCTCTCGGATTTGTTATAGAACAAGTAGAGGTTTAAAAGTCTGTACCTAAAGAAAAGTGAAGCTTTGGTGATCTAACATCGCCATCGATACCCCAAGCATGATCTACTCTTATGAAATAACCTAATAAACTAATTCTCGCTCCTACTCCATAACTGTACGCAAAAACACTTCTGTCTAAGTCAAGGAGTACATCTACTCTTGGTGCAGATAAAGTTGTTTGGGTTACTGGGCTATTGTCACCATTAGGTATTAGCCCATGCCAAGCAGACCCAAAGTCGAAGAACCCAACGACTTGCAAGTTTCTAAGTAACTTTGATTTTAACTCCCTCTTACTTAAGTATTTGAAAAAAGGAATTCTCATCTCTGCACTTGCTAAGAAGAAAGACTGACCATTTCTGACATTGTGATTAAACCCTCTCAGATTTGGTGCTATTGTTTTATAAACAAAGTTGGACTCAGCAGGAACTGGGGTATTCTCTTCAAACTTTGGAGTTATCCAACCATCTGTCCCTCCGACGAAGTATAAGATCTTATCTGATCCAAAAGAAGTGCCACCTGCTGTTCTAAGTGCAAGAATAGATTTTTTAAGGAGCGGCTGATAATGTCTCGCATCAAAACCAAGAACAACTGTAGATCCCTTACTTGCATCAAAACTGAAGTTATTACCAAACTCTAGATCAAACCTGTTGATCAACTCGACATAAGCTTTATACTTGGTCCCATGATGTAGGTTAAGATCTATATCCAATGTATTGTCAAACACATATTCTAACTTAAGGCTGGCAGCTTTTTCATTTAGTCTTGTTGAGTTACGAGTAGGAAGGTCTGTGTGCAAGGCAAATGTCTGGTCCACTCTGATCTGTCCAGTCGCTCTTACACTTCTATAAGAGTCGAAAGGGTAGCTCACTCTATGTAGTCCTATCCATGTAACATCCTTTACTCGATTATCAGTAAAGCCAAGATTCTTTGTTCTTTGCTTCCTGTAGATCGCATATCTTCTATCGATACGCTTTCTTCTATCATCTAAGACGGTAAAAAATTCAGAACCTTTTAGGTCAGGAGGAATCCTAACACCCATTTCTATTTTAAAGTCTTCAAAGATATCTTTTGCGACGCCTTTCAATAACAAACCCGCCTCTTGGACTTGCGTTTGATTCTCTTGATCGGCATATGACTCTAACCCTTCAAAAAGCACTTCGTTGTCAACTCTTGTTATAAACTCTTCAAGTTTGAATTGTCTTCTTGATGCCACGGCTCTTGCAGGTATAAATTCAATAACGTTTTGATCCCCTTCATTTTGATCAAATGTTTCTGCATAGTTTCTTTTGAAGACCTTGAATTTTGCATTTGTCTCTAAAGGTTCTATAACCTCAGGATCTGGAAACTTACTTTGAAAAAACACTGTCGGCTTTACAGGTCCTGCAATAACGTCAGGTTCCGACTCTTCCACTACAGGTTTGTCTTCTTCTTTTAGATCAGCTGTTGGTGTAAAGTATAATGAGTTACTTGCATTCCAATTTGGTGTGGACATGTACGTCTCATAAGCACCATTCTTGTATGCTTGTACGATAGAGATAGGACTGTTTTTAACAGCTTCGTGGTTGATTATGTTTCTTTCATAATTAGAATTTACGTAAGCACTCTTTCTACTATTAAGATCTATGATCCATCTGTTGACCACACCATTTTCATTTTTGAGATAAGTAAGGTAGTGTTCGTCTGCTAGCTTTGGTTGTATCTCGCTTTGGTCGGGCGTGTTTGTTAATCTTAAGGCATAATCACTATCTAAAGGCAAGAAGAATATATCAAAATGGTTAAGCGGCAAAGTCGTGTCTAAGCGCTCTGGCACAATCGTAGAGCTTGGTCTATTAGAAGAAAACAGAACGCCCCATTGTTCACCAAGCTGGACATATCTTGCATCGATGTCATCGTGATAATCTTCAGTTATTGGCTCGTGCTGACGAGATATAGCCCTATACTTATAGAGATCCGAATATCCGTCCGTTGTTGCATTGAAGAAGTATTCGTCATCACTGATATAGTCTATATGATAGATGCGTCTGAAGTTTTCAGGTATGCTTTGTTCGATAGATTCTCCAGTATTTAGATTTACCTTTCTAAGCATGATCAGTTCTCTATGCTTATAGCATATCGTAATTTCATTTTTAGTGGGATGCCATGCTACGATAGGGTAGTTATAATCAGCCTGTTGGACTTTAGTCTTTGCACCATATTTGAAGATAACTTCTTGATCTCCAGTATTAAGATCTCTTAATACTACTTCATATTTACCGATTTGATTTATGGCGTAGATTAATCGATCTCCATTTGGACTGAGTCTGTAAGTGCTTTTAGGAAACCATTTTTTATAACCGATGCTTAGCTCATCTTCCTCTTCCCAACTGTCGAAGGCATCTTTTTCATTCTCAAAGTATTCTGTGTAGTAAGCTTGCCAATCCTTCTTTAACTTTTTAACATCAAAGCCAAAAATGAACTCTATGTTTTCATCAAAATCGCTTCTAAGCCTCATCAAGTAGAGAAGTGTTGTGATGGATGTACGACCATATTGATTGGCGATATAGTGCCACATAGCATGTCCAGCTGCTCGCGGATGGTCATTAGCCAACCGATCAAACTTGTGGTATCTACCTTTTCTTTGATACCAAAGATCCCTGAGCTCATCTTCAATACGTGAAGTCCATGCTCCATGCGTATAACTCGTAAACCCTTCTCTGTACCAAGTCGGGATTTTTAAGTCAGGGTCACTATCTACGATCTCCTGTAAACTACCTTGGCTATACATCGCATTGAGATATACTTGAGCGATGCCTTCTTTGATTCTTAGTTCGAGGTTTCTGTGGTTGCCGTCGAAGAAGACAAACATCCTACTACCTATAACCTTGGTGGTTTCGTGTTTTGTCTCAAATGTTTCTTCATTACCAATGTTGCTTTGTAACAGATCAGAAAGATCAGTATAGACGATGATTTCTATCTTATCATTGATCCTGTGCTCAACTAAGTTTTGGATGTTAGGATGAACATATTCTGCTATTTGTACTGCAGATTGAGCTATATTTCTTCCTTTACCATACCAATAAACGATGAAGTTTTCTGTCTCATAACTCCACCATTTACTGAAGTCATCATGATACTGGATGCGGTTTTTGCCAAACTCCGTCCTTATGCTCTGAGCTGTTAAGCCACCAACGCAAAAAACGATCAGTAGGAGAAGAGGTAATCTATGCAGAATTTTGGCTTTTATCAATTGATATCAATCTATTGTCAACTAAGTTATCTAATAAATATGAAACGTACGAAAGCCCCAATCTGTAACTACAGATTTTGACTTAGCTGTGACTCTAATTCATAAATGATTTAGTTTTGCACGATTATTATGGCAACACCACGTACTGTCTCGTTTCACACATTGGGCTGCAAGCTTAACTTTTCGGAGACTTCGACGATAAGAAGGAGGTTTGAGGACTTTGGTTATACTTCCGTGGATTGGGATCAGAGTTCGGATATATATGTCCTTAACACATGCTCAGTCACGGAGTTCGCTGATCGCAAATGTCGAGCAGAAGTACGTAAAGTGCTGCGACAAAGCCCAGAAGCGAAGGTTATTGTCATCGGTTGTTACGCACAACTTAAGCCTCAAGAGATAGCAGAGATACCAGGTGTGGATCTGGTATTGGGAGCAGCTGAAAAGTTTAATGTCCAGCACTATGTTGACGGCTTGAGCAAGGCCACTGACAAAGGCATGATCAAAGCAGGCGCTGTTAATGAGGTCAATTCGTTTGAAGAGGCTTTTTCGTTTGGTGATCGAACCAGGACCTTTTTAAAGGTCCAAGATGGTTGTGACTATAAGTGCACTTTCTGTACTATACCCCAAGCAAGAGGAAAGAGTCGCAGTGCTTTGATCTCTCAAGTAGTCGAAAATGCAGGTAAAATAGCGGATATGGGCACCAAAGAGATCGTTCTTACAGGTGTCAATATTGGAGATTTTGGATTAGACGAAGAAGGTAAGCGCCAAGAGACGTTTTATGATCTGTTACAAGAACTTGAGACCGTTCAAGGCATAGAAAGGATCAGAATCTCATCTATTGAGCCTAACCTTTGCCATAACGATATCATATCTTTTGTTGGTTCTTCTACTCGGGTTATGCCACACTTTCACATGCCACTCCAGAGTGGTTCTGATAAGATTCTTTCTTTGATGAGAAGGAGATATAAAAGAGCTCTGTATACAGAAAGGGTAGCCAAGATCAAGGAGCTCATACCTCATTGTTGCATTGGTGTAGATGTTATTGTTGGTTTTCCGGGTGAGACAGAGGAAGACTTTAAAGTGACACAGCAGTACTTGACTGATCTTGACATCAGTTATCTACACGTGTTTACATATTCAGAACGAGCCAATACACTTGCTCAACATATGGAGGCTTCTGTACCGATGAATATTAGAAAAGAAAGAAATAAGAAACTTAGGATCCTTTCACAAAAGAAGAAAGAACACTTCTATCGTCAACACTCAGGAGCAATTAGGTCTGTCTTAATCGAAGAGCAACAAAAAGATGGTAGACTTTATGGGTTTACTGACAACTACATAAAAGTCGATGTCCCAGCCAACGATAATATAGTCAACACACTGCAGGAAGTATCCATAGGTGATTATCAAAACAGCGGCTCCTGTAAAGCTGAACTTCTGAGTCCAGTTCTTTGACCTAAGTTACAACCAGTCGAAACCCGACGCCATGTACATTTTCTATTTGTATGTTTTTGTCTTTCGACAAATGCTTCCGAAGTCTTGAAATAAAAACATCCATGCTACGACCAAGAAAGTAGTCTTCTTTCCCCCATATTTTTTCTAAAAGTGTTTTTCGCTTTACTACCTTGTTTTGTCTTATTGCAAGTTCGTAGAGCAGTTCTCCTTCTCTTTGAGTGATCTTCGTTTTGTCTTCGTCAATTGCTAAAATCAAGTTTTGAAAGTCAAACTCGAATTTTCCAATTTGGTGTATCGTTTGTTGATCCTGCTCGACGTACTTTCTTTTTAGAAAAATGTTTAGTTTTAAGACTAACTCCTCTATGCTAAAGGGTTTGGTTATATAGTCGTCAGCACCAATCTTCAGGCCTTTTAGTTTGTCCTCTTGCATAGACTTAGCAGTAACAAAGATGATGGGTATTTGTGTGTTCTTGAGTCTTATATACTCCGCAAGTGCATAACCGTCAAGTTTAGGAAGCATCACATCGATGATGCAAATGTCATACATGTTTGTATTAAAGGCTTTCTTTGCTTGCTCTCCATCTACAAAATGTTCTACATCAAAATTCTCTTGTGTGAGACTATCCTTGGTTACGAAACCTAGGGTTTCATCATCTTCTACATAAAGTATTCTAGGATTCATATGGTATTTTTATTGTGAATACAGAGCCAGAACCAGGCACTGAGGTTACTTGTATATTCCAGCCATGGGCTTGACATATATTCTTTACGTAGTAAAGCCCTAGTCCAAAACCTTTAACATCATGTAGGTCGCCAGTTGGCACTCTGTAGAACTTTTTAAATAGATTTTCAAAGTGCTCAGTATTGATACCGATTCCGTTATCTTTTATTTCAATTGTAAAGTCTTTTCCTTTTTGGTAGGTTTTTACAATCACATCAGGCACCGTGTAACAGTACTTTATAGCATTATCTATTATGTTGTATAGCACATTAGAAAAGTGAAGCTTATCTGCTTTTATCATGAAGTGACCTTCCGCTTCTGAGAGAGAGATGTTGCCAGCGCCATTCTCCTTCATCTTAAGTTCTTCAGAAGAGACGATTGTTCTAATCACATCGATAGCATCAAATGCTTGGAAGTTGAGCTTAAAGCTATCCTGTTCTAGTTTTGCAAGATTGAGCACTTTTTCAACCTGTTGATTGAGCCGTTCGTTTTGGTCTATTATAATCTGACCATACTTCTTTAGTCGCTCGTTCTTCTGGATAGCAGGATCTTTATTCAAGACATTGGCTGCTATTTTTATAGAAGAGATCGGTGTTTTAAACTCATGTGTCATGTTGTTGATAAAATCCTTCTGAAGCTCTGATAGTTTCTTCTGTTGTAAGATGACCCAGATTGCATAAACGAAGAAGAACAGCGCGAGAAGTGTCAAGACACTATAAAGAACAACCTGCCAAATACTCGCAAGTAAGTAACTCTGACGAGAAGGAAAGCCTACAACAAAGTAGTAGATCAAGTTATCAAACTTTGGTAATGAGCCTGGATCATTTTTAGCCTCTTCAAGATCACCCATATGACAATAGTTGCCATAGACCATATCTTGTGATTGGCAGTCATATACAGCATACTCGAAGTTGGTATTGACGCCTCGTTTGCCAAGCTCGACATATAGATAGTCTTCAAGTATATTGGCATCTATGATATCATTGATATTAACTGCATAGTAGTTGGATGATTTGCGTTGTACAAGCCCTTCGGTTGGAAGTTGTGACTTGTTGGTTATGGCAAGCTTCTCTGCTACTTGGTATAAAGCTATGCGTACAGCTTGATCAAATTCATTGTCCTCAAGGTCATAACTACGAGTTAAGGTGATGCCTTGTATCATGACAATTCCAAAAATGGAGATAGCTCCTAGTATCGCAAGCCTGCGAATCAAATGATTTGGCATACTGCAAAGATTTAATGACTAAGTCATAGATGCAGAAGATGACTTACAATTAACAGGGCATTAACAGAGGTTCCCATGATTTCTTCTTTGTAAGATAATCCTATTTTTGGGGAGTGAAGTTTGGTTCTTTTATATTTCTCTTTATTCTCTGTACTGTCAGTTATGGTCAAGGGTCTAATCCTTTTGATATACCACAGAACGGTGAGAAAGTCATGGAAGTGGTCATTCCTGAGCATATCGAGGATTTAGATACATTAACTAAATCCAACAATAATGTGGACGCGTCGACTGAAACAATAGCTCCAACTATCAATATCGATGCTATAAGCAACAACCCTTTTGATATTTCACCCAATAAACCCCAAAGTGCTACACCCCCAGAGCCAAGCACAGAAGAAGTGGCAATACCACGCAGTAATAATGATGAGCCTTGGAATATAAAGCTGATTGTTCTGATCTATTCTTTAGTAATGATGATTATTTTAACATTGTCTATTGGCATGGATCGCAAGAGGTTCAACTCCGTATTGAAGTCCAGCTTTAACTCTAACAATCTTAAAACACTGTATCGAGATACCAAGGCATGGACTAACCCACAGTTTATCATTCTATACATTTTCTTCATTTTGAATATGGCTTTCATGACATGGCTGATTCTTTTGAAGTCATCGATAATTGTCAATCTCTTTATCCTTATCGGAGGTGTCTTGACATGTTATTCTATAAGACATCTTGTGATGTGGTCTATTACTACGATTTATCCAGTTGGAAAGGAGGCTGACCTACACAACTATTCGATTGCTATTCACAATAGCATACTTGGTATACTACTGTTACCAGTTATTTTGATTGCGGAATTTATGCCAAGCTTTGACATCACAGCACTGGGCTATTTAGCGATATTTGTTGTTGCCTTGATGTATGTCCTAAGACAATCAAAAGGGCTGTTATCATGTATAGGAATGCGAGGCTTCAACCCTTTTTATTTTTTTGTATATCTTTGCGCCATCGAAATTGCACCCATCTTGGTCGGTATTAAGATGATGATTGGGGCATTGTAGCTTGGTTAAATTGAATGAATGTCTTCAGAAAGTAAGGCGCAGGTGCAAGAAAACTACAAACCCGTAAAAACGATTCTCATCTCTCAGCCTAAGCCGAGTAGATCACCGTATTTTGAATTGGCGGAAAAGTGGGACCTTCAGATAGACTGGAGGCCTTTTATCCACGTAGAGCCGGTGACAGAGAAAGAGTTTAGGCGCAACAGGATCAGACCTGATGAGTTTTCAGCGGTTATCTTCACCAGCAAAAATTCTATAGATCATTTCTTTAGTATTTGTGAGATCATCAGATGTAAGATGTCTCAGTCTACCAAGTACTTCTGCTTGACTAAGGCTATAGCGGATTACTTACAGAAGTTTATCGTCTATCGCAAAAGAAAGGTCTTTGTAGGCGTTCGAAAGATACAGGATTTGGCGACAGCCCTAAACAAGCATAAGGAAAAGGAAAACTTCTTACTTCCATGCTCTAATCTTGGGTCTGTAGAAATAGTGGAGTATCTCAAGGCTAACGAGTTTAACTTTAGAGACATCATGATGTACAAGACGGTGAGTAGTGATCTGTCTGACTTGAGTGACGTGACCTACGATATCCTTGTTTTCTTTAGTCCTCTGGGCATAACATCTCTCTATGAGAACTTCCCAGAGTTTAAACAAAACGAAACTCGAATGGCGGTTTTTGGTAGTACAACCAAGAAGGAAGTCGAAAGCAGAGGCCTCGAGATCAATATACAGCCGACACCAGATACACCATCAATGACTATGGCTATAGAGGAGTATCTCCGCAACTCTAACAAGAGGAAGTAGTCTGAGTCTCTCCGATCAGAAGATTATAAGATTAAGAAGAGCTTTACAAGCACCTCTACCGGGTCGCTCCGTGCAGTATGAGATGAGCCCTGTTACAGAGGAAAGAGAGCGTTATTATACCGATCAATCAACAGCGAGACAGGCTGCGGTCATGGCCCTTTTTATGCCAATCAATGATCAGTGGCACCTGCTTTATATGAAGAGGCCTCATCATCCCAAGGATAAACATTCAGGGCAGATCAGCTTTCCAGGAGGTGGACTAGAAGAGAGAGAATCACTTGAGCGGTGCGCACGACGCGAGACCTTTGAAGAGATAGGTATACCGATGGATGTGATTGAAGTTATCGGAAGCTTAACAAAACTATATGTTTATGCAAGCAACAATCTTGTCTTCCCATACGTAGGTTACGTAAAGCAAACTCTAGAGCTCCGATTACAAGAGTCAGAAGTGGAAAAAGTGATACCCGTACCCATGTCATATTTTGAATATCCAGAGGATATAATAAAAAATATGACAATAACAGTACGAGATCATACCCTTCACGATGTTCCTTATTACGATTTGTATGGAGAAACGCTCTGGGGTGCAACAGCTATGATAACCAGCGAACTTATTCACTTATGGAATCAAGATTTACAATAATTCTTCTTTCTCTTTTGATGACTCTTACTTCTTTCCAATCCATTGCTCAATCCGAGTGGGAGTTGGAAAAAGAAGAAGAGGGAATTATAGCTTATACGAGGAGTAAACCAGGTATTAAGTTTAAAGAGTACAGAGTTGAGATGGAGCTTGAGGCTACATTGTCTCAGGCTTTGTCCATATTCAAAGATTTTCCAGTACATACTCAGCTATTTCCGGGAACAGAGAATATTATAGCGATGCTAGATGAGGATGATCATTATGTCACTTACGTAAAATTTGACATTCCCTTTCCCGCAAGAGATCGAGATGCACTTTTTGACAATCACATATCATTCGATCCAACAACCAAAACTTTAAAGGTTGAGATCTCATGTCTTGAAGATGGCTATGAAACAGATCCAAGCCTGATACAGATAAAATATTGTGAAGGTTCATGGATCTTTACTGACCTTGGTAATGGTAAATTGAAAGTTGTTAATCAACTAATAGTTGACCCCGGGGGCTTTGCGCCTGCGTTTATAGTCAACTCCAAAACTGTTGATGATCCTATAAAAACGTTTAAATCTTTAAAGGTTATGATAGACGACGACAAATACCGAGGACATTCCTTTTCTTTGTTGGGTAATTAAACCTAACAATTATGCTTTTTTCTGCTCGTCTATTAGTTCAGTTCTTTTTTGTGTCTTTGTTTTTGATGTCTTGTGATACGATCAACCCTCCAACAAAAGAGGTTGAAAAAGATGCTGATGAAGAGGAGACGATAGATGTCTCAGCTCAGCTCGAAAAAATCAAACTTCCTGAAGGCTATAAGATTGATTTATACGCAACGGATATAGAGAATGCTCGCTCTATGTCAATAAGCCCTTCGGGCACGTTGTTCGTTGGGACAAGAGGAGATGGAAGAGTTTATGCAATCCAAGATACCAACGGCGACAACAAAGCAGATAAGACTTATACTCTTATGGAAGAAGGAAATATGCCTAATGGTGTTGCTTTCAAAGATGGAGACCTATATGTAGCGGAAGTCAATAGAATCTTGAAGTTTGAGGATATAGAAAGCAAACTGGATAATCCAGGTGAGCCCATTGTGATCTATGACGAATATCCTACCGAGTCACATCACGGATGGAAGTATATAGCTTTTGGCCCTGATGGCAAACTTTATGTACCCGTTGGTGCGCCGTGTAATGCATGTGAATCAGAAGATCAGGTATTCAACTCTATCACTCGAATCAACCCAGATGGCACTAATCGAGAGATTGTTCATGAAGGCGTTAGAAATACTGTTGGGTTTACTTGGCATCCAGTGACAAAAGAACTTTGGTTCACTGACAACGGCAGAGACTTGCTAGGCGATGACATACCTGCATGTGAGCTTAACAGAGCAACTAAGGACAATATGCATTTTGGATATCCATATTGTCACCAAGGGGATCTATTGGACGATGTAAATGGAAAGAATAAGTCATGTGATTCGTATACGCCACCAGCACAAAACTTGGGGGCTCATGTAGCGCCGCTTGGGATAGAGTTTGGCAAGTCAAGCATGTTTCCAGGTTCTATGAGTAGCACAGCTTTGATAGCGGAGCATGGCAGTTGGAACAGAACCAAGAAGAGCGGTTACCGCATCACCATGGTACCTGTCAATGAATCATCAGAGGCTACAGGTTATGACACTTTTGCAGAAGGATGGTTAGATAAGGAGAAGGATGAGGCTTGGGGAAGACCCGTAGATTTGGAGTTTATGAAAGATGGTTCTATGCTCGTTTCAGATGACTTTGCAGATGTTATCTACCGAATCACTTACAACGGCTAAGTTGATTAAGTCTAAATAAGATTAAGCACGGTCGATAGACATCGGTACTCCATGTTTCTAGGTAAAGCTTTCTATCTTTGTGGCTCAAATTAGAAGCACTAAATAATGCAATCATTCCGTAGAATTGCGTCTTCATTCTTCACACTTTTCTTACTAACATTCTCGACTTCACAACTTAGCGCACAAGCTGCCGAAACATCAGGCAATGTATATGTGATTGCTATGCTTGTTATAGTCGGAGCACTCATCTTGGTGAGCGCGATCTTGATGCTTAGTGAGAACTTTATACAGCTTGAAGCGACGAAGGCAGACATGGATGCCGACCAAAAGAAATCTTTGGTTCCATCAATTAATCAACTTTGGCAGTCAAGTGGTCCTGCATATACTGGTGGCGATCATGTCGTCCAGTTAAAAAAAGGACATGACATATTTCTCAATGGAGAAGCTCCTCTTTCTGTTAGCGCTAATACCTCTAAGAGGTATGCTGTAAAGCCCACAGATTATAGAGGCATGGCTCCCATACCCAAAGTCGTTGTGGCTGTTGGAGATGAGATCAAAGCCGGAGATGTAATCTTCCACGATAAGAAAGACGACAAAGTAAAGTTTGTCGCACCTATCAGTGGAGAGGTTGTCGAAGTCAGAAGAGGAGATAAAAGAGCGATTACTGATATTATAATCTTAGGAGATAGTGAAGTAAAATATAAGCAATTTGATCCACCGAGCATCAAAGAGGGATCAAGAGAAGCAATAGTTGACTTTTTGTGTGAAGCGGGCGCTTGGTCTATGATCAATGAGAGACCATTTGATGTAGTTCCTTCACCAGATAGTGAGCCAAAGAATATTTTCATCTCAACATTTGACAGTGCGCCTCTTGCTCCTGACATGAGTTTTATAATTCAAGGAAAAGAAGAAGCATTTCAAAAAGGTATAGATACGCTAGCACGATTAACATCTGGTGATGTTCACCTTGGATTGGATGCTAGAGGAGGAGAAGCACCATCAGCGGCATTTACGGGAGCTAGTAATTGTAAAAAGCACTGGTTCAGCGGTAAGCATCCAAGTGGTAATGTTGGTGTACAGATCCACCATGTAGCGCCGATCAATGTAGGAGACAAAGTATGGACACTTACTGTACAACAAGTTGCAACGATTGGTGACTTGATGTTCAAAGGCATCTATAATGCAGAAAGAACGGTAGCTGTAGCTGGCGCTCAGATCAGCAATCCAACTTATGTTAAAACTCATGCTGGGGCAAGCATCAATGAGTTGACTGAATCAATGAATGAAGGAAAGTCAAGAGTTATAGACGGGGACGTTTTATCTGGATCAACAGTTGGAGAAGATAGTTTTCTGGGCATCAAGTCTGATCAGATCACAGCGATCAAAGAAGGTGATTATTACGAGATGTTTGGTTGGTTATTGCCATTATCTCCGAGGCCAACGATATCCAAGACCTTCCCCAACTTCTTATTCCCTAATCTTAAGTTTGACGGAGATACTAACACACACGGTGAGAAGAGAGCTTTTGTCGTGAGTGGCCAGTATGAAAAAGTCTTACCGATGAAGATATACCCACAACATTTGATGAAAGCCATCATGACGGGTGACTTTGAGCAGATGGAGGGATTAGGTATATATGAATTAAGCGAAGAAGATATCGCACTTTGTGAATTTACTTGTACATCTAAAATGCCGTTACAGAGCATCTTAAGAGATGGCCTTGATATGATGAGAGAGGACGCATAATATATAGATAGACTAAAGAAAAATTAATGGGATTATTAGAAACTTTTAAGAAGATTGAGCCAGACAAAAAGAAGAGCCCACTCTTACATACTGGCTATGATGCTATCTTTACCTTTCTATTTTCGCCTAACACAACAAGCAAAGGAGGGACTCACATCAAGGACGGGATGGACCTAAAAAGAACGATGGTTCATGTTGTTCTTGCGATGCAATTGTGTTACCTATTCGGTACTTACAACTTAGGACATCAGCACTTTGCTGCGATGGGTGAGTATGTAGGCTTTCTTGAAGGCTTTCATTTAAAATTAGCACACGGACTTATCAAGTTATTGCCACTCTTTATAGTCGCCAATGTTGTGGGATTGGGTATAGAGTTTTGGTATGCTGCCAAGAGAGGTCATGCAGTTGAAGAAGGATATCTAGTTACAGGAGCGTTGATACCATTGATTATGCCGCCAGATCTTCCTATTTGGATCTTGGTATTATCTATCATTTTTGCAGTTGTTCTAGTTAAAGAAGCTTTTGGAGGAACAGGAATGAACATATGGAATGTCGCCTTGATGGCAAGACTCTTTGTGTTCTTTGCTTATCCAACTTCTATATCAGGTGATGATGTTTGGATCTCAGGATTTGAAAATATCAGAGCAGGCGTCGGAGCAGATTATGGCTGGGCACATAGTCTATTCAATGGATTATTTGGTTGGATGGGACTGGACACTTTTGATGGTGGACAAGTCCTTGATGGATATACAGGAGCAACTCCGCTTGCCTTGGCCTACCAAGGAGGTTGGGAGAAAGTTACAGAGGTATATAGCGTAAGTCAGATGTGGTGGGGAACGATCCCGGGTTCTATCGGGGAGACATCTAAACCATTCATTTTGATAGGTGCGGCATTCTTGATCATCACTGGTATAGCAAGCTGGCGCATCATGTTAAGCATGTTCGTTGGGGCAGCGTTGATGGGTATGATCCTCAACGGATGGGACGCAACACCATTTATGAATGTACCATGGTACTATCAGTTTTATATGGGTAGCTTCTTCTTTGCGATGGCTTTCATGGCAACAGATCCTGTTACAGCAGCCTCCACCAATGGAGGAAAAATAGCATATGGCTTTTTGATCGGCTTCATAGGCATGATCATTAGGGTCTTAAATCCAGCATATCCAGAAGGATGGATGTTGGCGATCATTTTCATAAATACTTTCGCACCGCTTCTAGATAGATTGGTGTTAGATTCTCATATGTCAAAAAGATTAGCTCGTGGGTGAAACAATGCGCATATACTTATTCGTCCTAATAATGACCGTGATCGTAGCTACGGTTCTAGCTGGGATGACAACGGTATTAAAACCGATACATAAGAAAAACGAAGCCATCTTCAACAAGAAGGCAGTTCTTGCTGCGATTCAATCAAAGTTAGGTGACGATGTTAAAGCATCTAAACTTCCTGATGATGAAGTATTGTCTTTGTTTGACGACAAGATCACTCAGATCGTTGTGGATTCTGAAGGAAATGACATTACAACTGAACAAGTAGAAGAGAGAGGGTATAAAGGTGGACAAGCAGAGCATGTAGACATGAAGAAAGAAAAGAAGAGAGCTCTTGAAGATCGCTTTTTTCCAGTTTACGTCTACGAAGATGGTGGAGAAAAAACATATATCATCACGATAAGAGGTAACGGTCTTTGGGATGAAATCTGGGGCAATATAGCTTTGAAAGATGATTTTTCCACAGTTGTAGGAGCATCTTTTGATCACCAGGGTGAGACAGCAGGTCTCGGAGCTGAGATCAAAGACAACCCTAGTTTTCCAAGACAATTTCAAGGAAAGAGTCTTTACAATAGTGATGGAGAATATACATCTGTTGTAGTTAGAAAAGGAGGAGCTCGTAATCCGGCTTTTGAAGTAGATGGTATCTCAGGAGCGACGGTGACATGTGATGGAGTATCGGATATGCTATATGATGGCATCAAGTACTACATGCCTTATTTTAAATCAGTAAGTAAATCATAATTGATATGGCAGAAACTGCTGTTGAAAAGAAAGAGGGGGTTTTTACATTTGGAAAGAAAGAACGCAAGTTACTTACAGATCCACTTAATGATAACAACCCAATAACAGTTCAGGTATTAGGTATCTGTAGTGCACTAGCGGTAACCACGCTTTTGGTGCCTTCGATAGTAATCACTGTAGCTGTAATATTTGTTTGTGCATTTTCTAATCTTTTTACTTCGCTTCTTAGAAAGTCGATACCGAAGCAAGTTAGAATGATTGTACAATTGGTAATCATAGCTACGCTTGTAACAGTTGTAGAGCTGACGCTTAAGGCGGTCAACTATGACATTTATAAGCAGCTGTCCATTTTCATTGGGCTGATCATCACCAACTGTATCGTGATGGGAAGGCTGGAAGCATTTGCAATGGCAAATAGCCCTTGGAAGTCATTCTTAGATGGTGTTGGTAACGGTGTTGGTTACGGGGTGATTCTAATTATTGTGGCATTCTTCAGAGAGCTATTTGGCAAAGGTTCTTTGCTTGCAGGCTCTCCATTAGAAATGAAAATAATTGGAGCGACACCAGAGTATTGGATTAATACTGCTGCCGATGGATCTTGGTTCAGTTGGTATTCTAACAATAACTTGATGGTACTACCAGCTGCAGCAATGTTCCTAATCGCAATTTTAATTTGGGTCCACAGAGCTTGGAATCCAAAATTAGTTGACATCTCCTAAAAATTATAAGACGTGGAATTATTAAATGTATTTATAAAAGCGGCTTTCATTGAGAACTTGATTCTCTCATACTTTTTAGGAATGTGTTCATTCCTTGCGGTATCTAAAACTTTGAAAACTGCCTTTGGACTTGGGTTAGCAGTTATTTTCGTTTTGGGGATTACAATGCCAATCAACTGGCTAATTAATACTTATCTTTTAGATGAGACAGGTATACTTGGACAAGACTTAACCTTTCTAAGGTTCATACTCTTTATCGCAGTGATTGCATCTATGGTTCAGTTAGTTGAGATGATCATAGAGAAGTTCTCTCCATCGCTTTATAACTCACTGGGTATATTCTTACCATTGATCACGGTGAACTGTGCCATATTAGGAGGTTCACTATTTATGGTTTCTCGTGAGTATAACTTTAGCGAGTCCGTAGCCTTTGGCTTAGGAGGAGGCTTTGGCTGGTTCTTGGCTATAGTTGCTTTGGCGGCCATAAGAGAAAAAATAAAATACTCAGCAGTACCAGCTCCTTTAAGAGGTTTGGGTATGGCGTTTTTGCTTACTGGTTTGATGGGTATGGCTTTTCTAAGTTTGTTGGGTATCGACCCAGCGGCGATCAGCGGTAATTAAATTGTAAAAAGAAAAAGAAGAGATATGGTTACGATCTTGATGGCAGTTGCGGTTTTTAGTGCAGTTATCTTAGGACTATCCTACATACTGCTTTATGCTAACAAAAAGCTTGTTGCACAGGGAGATGTTAATATCATTGTCAATGGAGATACTGACAACCCATTAGTTGTAAAACCAGGTAGCACATTGTTGTCTGTACTTTCCGACCAAAACGTGTTTCTTCCATCAGCTTGTGGTGGTGGTGGTACATGTGCGATGTGTGAGTGTCACGTTGATAGCGGAGGAGGAGATGTACTTCCGACAGAGATGAATCACTTATCTCGTAAAGAAGCAGCAGAGAAGAAGAGATTAGCTTGTCAAGTGAAGGTTAGAGAGGACATGGAGATTAGAGTACCTGAAGAGGTATTTGGTATCAAGAAGTGGGAGTGTGAAGTGATCTCTAATTATAACGTAGCGACTTTTATAAAAGAATTTATAGTAAAACTCCCAGAAGGAGAGACCTTGGACTTTCAGGCAGGAGGTTATATCCAAGTGGATGTGCCACCGATCACTGTTGATTACAAGGACATGGACATAACGGCCCATCCTGATTATCATGATTCTCCTGATAAGTTTCAGAAGGATTGGGATAAATTCAAGTTGTGGGACCTTAAGATGGTCAATGATGAAGAGGTGTTTAGAGCATACTCTATGTCTAATCACCCAGCAGAGGGTAACATTGTCTCATTGACAATTAGAATAGCAACACCACCATTTGATAGAGCGAAAGGCGGATGGATGGATGTTAATCCAGGTATCTGTTCTTCTTATGTATTTGGTTGTAAGCCTGGTGATAAAGTAACGATCTCTGGTCCTTATGGAGAGTTCTTCATTAAGGAGACGGAAAGTGAGATGCTTTATATCGGTGGAGGAGCAGGTATGGCACCGATGAGATCTCATTTGTATCACTTGTTTCACACATTGAAGACCGGAAGAAAGGTGACCTTCTTTTATGGAGGTAGAACGAAGCAAGAGCTCTTCTACATAGAGGAGTTTAGAGCGATAGAAAAGAACTTTCCTAACTTCCGTTTTGCCGTAGCGCTTGACAACCCTCTTCCAGAAGATAACTGGACACTAAAGGAACACATAGATGATCCAAACGGTGATGGCTTTAAAGGTTATGTACACCAAGTGGTGATAGATGAGTTTTTAAGTAAGCATGAGGCACCAGAAGAATTAGAATTATACTTCTGTGGTCCTCCGATCATGAACCAGTGTGTTCTTAAGATGGCAGACGACTGGGGTATCCCAGAAGAAAGCGTAGCATTTGATGATTTTGGTGGATAACACCAGATGAGCAATAATATAAAGGCCTTCAGATTAATCATCTGAAGGCTTTTTTTATCCAACACACTCACATCATATACTTCTAAGTTTAATTAACTTAGATAATCTATGAAAACATCTAATACTACATTATCGCATAACACGAACATTCATAAAATAGAATGGTTGGTGTCTGATTCAAAAGCACATCTGCTGTTAGTACATGGTTATGCTGAGCACTCAGGCAGATATGATCACTTTGCCAAGTTTTTAAATACGAAAGGTATCTCTGTAACCGCCTATGATCAGAGAGGCTATGGCAAGTCAAATGGTTTGAAGGGATATGTAGATAGGTTCTCAACATACATCTCTGACTTAAAACAAATCAGAGCACAAATCAAAAGACCTGTTTTTATAATGGGCCACAGTATGGGCGGCTTAGTTGCTGCTCATTATGTAGTAGGTAAAATGGGAGAGGATATAAAAGGACTGATATCGTCTAGTGCAGCACTTGAGCTAGATCCCAAATTATCTCCGATCCTTCAAGCGCTTGCGCCGATCTTAGGGTTTCTTTTCCCTAAGCTGCCAACTGAAAAACTGGATAAGACATATCTGACCCGAGATCCCAAAGTGCTAGAAGACTATATGAATGATCCTTTGATGTATCTGGGTGGAACAAGAGCGAGAACTGGAGCAGAGATGCTCAAAGCAATCAAGCAAATACGATTAGACTTTGACAAAATAGATCTACCTCTTTTGGCTATTCATGGCGGTGGGGATAAACTAACGATGCCTGGTGGCACTAAAAAATTACATACTGACGCTTCCTCAACAGATAAGACATTAAATATATATCCAGACCTCTATCATGAGCTGATCCATGAACCAGAAAAGAATATGATCATGAATGATATTGCAAACTGGATATTAGAAAGATCAAATTAGAAAATGGGTAAATTTTCAGATCGCATCACGGAGTCTAATTATGCTTTTATAGCAAAACAACATATGTACTTTGTTGCAACAGCGCCGTTGAGCAAAGAAGGTAGAGTAAACTTGTCTCCTAAAGGATTAGATTCTTTCAAAGTAATCTCAGACACGCAAGTCGGCTAAATGGACTTAGTAAGTAGTGGCAATGAAACATCTGCGCATACTTTAGAAAATGGAAGAATCACGATCATGTTTTGCTCCTATGGTGAGAAGCCACAAATATTTAGACTATATGGCAAAGGGCGTGTGATTCTAAGAGATAATCCAGATTGGAAAATTTATGCCCCACACTTTGAAATATATCCAAGTACAAGACAAATTATAATTGTAGACGTGGAGTTAACTCAGACTTCGTGTGGATTTGGTGTACCTATGTATGATTTTAGAGGCCACAGAGACATCCATTTTGACTGGGCTAAAGGTAAGGGCGAAGATGGGTTGAAAGAATATATAAAAAAGAAAAACCTGATAATTTTATATGGACTGAAGACGGACCTTGATATAAAAGAGAAATTATAAAAATTAGCGCCTTGATAACCCAAGACGCTATTTCATTTTAAATGTATTGATTAATTAGATTTTCAAATAACTCTTGGCGGCCACTTGTCTGTTTTGGCTCGCCATTTTTCTGCGTGTATTTATACAAATCTGTTAGCTTTAATTTGCCTTGAGCAAACTGCTTACCTTGACCTCTGTCAAATGTTGAGTATCTAGCTTTACGTAGCTTTTTGTAATCTGAGTTACGCATGATATCATCAGCAATTACTAGAGCCCTGGCAAAGTTGTCCATACCACCGATGTGAGCATAAAAGATATCTTCAAGATCAGTCGAGTTACGTCTTGTCTTTGCATCGAAGTTGATTCCTCCGCCTTTGAAGCCTTTGACTTCTAAGAAGACAAGCATCATCTCTGTAAGTTCATATAGATCAACTGGAAACTGATCTGTATCCCAACCATTTTGATAGTCACCTCTGTTAGCGTCTAAACTTCCTAAAGCATTTGCGTCAGCGGCAACCTGCATCTCATGCTGCATTGTGTGCTGTGCTAACGTAGCATGGTTTACTTCTAGGTTAAGCTTAAAGTCATCCATCAAATCATACTGTCTCAAAAAGTTGAGACAGGTCGCGGCATCAAAATCATATTGATGCTTAGAAGGCTCCATCGGCTTTGGCTCGATAAAGAAGTATCCTTTAAAACCTCTTTTGCGGGCATAGTCTTTAGCCATGTGAAGGAACTGAGCAAGATTGTCTAACTCTTTTCCCATCTTGGTATTGAGTAAGGACATGTAGCCTTCACGTCCTCCCCAAAATACATAGTTTTCTCCTCCGAGCTTGATTGTAGCGTCAAGAGCGTTCTTTACTTGAGCTCCTGCGTAGGCTACTACATTGAAGTCAGGGTTAGTCGCAGCTCCATTCATGTATCTTGGATTAGAAAACAGGTTGGCTGTTCCCCAAAGCACTTTGATATTGTTGCCCTTCATCTTTTGAAGGCCGTAATCTGTGATCTTGTCAAGACGCTTACCGAACTCTTTAAAGCTGTCTCCTTCATCGATCAGATCAACATCATGAAAGCAGAAGTACTCTAAGCCCATCTTGGACATAAACTCAAAGGCAGCATCCATCTTATCCTTAGCTTGTTGAACAGGATCAGTTGCGGTTGCCCAAGGGTAAACCTTAGTACCAGGACCAAAAGGATCTTCGCCAGTGTTGCATAGCGTATGCCAGTAAGCCATAGCAAACTTAAAATGACTCTTCATACTCTTCCCACCGACCTTGCGCTTAGGGTCGTACCATTTGAAAGCTAATGGGTTATCAGACTTTCGTCCTTCAAACTGGATTTTCTTAACTCCTTTAAAGTATTCTTTCTCTCCGATGATGACTTTGGACATACTCTTCTTTTTAATCTTTTGTTAGGCGAGCTAATATATGGCAACTGTAGAGAAGATCGAATATCACATCACTTTTTTGACACTTTGAAAGCATGATTATATGAGAGTCTACAACGTATGGTTAGTTTGCACTGCTATACGATTTTGGAGATGAAGAATGCACCGCCCAATGGATACGAAGACTGGTATACGATAAGAACACATGAGATCGATGCACGGCAGCGATTGACAGTGCCAGCATTGTTGATGTTGATGCAGGAGGCTTCTATGCACAATGCACGAAAACTTCAGATCTCCTTATGGGATGAAGAGATGAGTAATCTATCATGGGTCATACTGAGAAAGGAGTTGAATATTTTGAAAATGCCAACACTTGGAGATAAGGTTAAGGTTGTTACTTATCCTGCTGGCTTTCAAAAAATCTTTGCTTATAGAGACTTTTGGGTCTTTGATGAAGATGGTAATGAGCTAGCAACAGCATCTTCCACTTGGACCTTGATGAACCTTACAGAAAGGAAGATTAACAAAATACCTGATCACATCATGGCCTTAGACACGCCAGAGCCAGATCAATGTCTGCCGCGACCCCAAGTAAGACTAAAGATGAGTTCGATTCTGAAAAAGAACTATAGCTATGTCATAAGACACTATGACTTAGATTGGAACAAACATGTGAATAATATCATACTTGCGAAGCTGATGATTCAGTCAACAGATGAAGAAGTGCTTCGCTCAAGGCAAATGAAGAAATTCACTATTCACATTAAAGCCGAGTGCTACTTGGATGACACTTTGATTGTCCTCAAGTCAACTGAGGGCGATCGATGTTTTCACCAAATATCTGATAGTGATAACAAGGCGGTTGCTATGTCTATCTCTGAGTGGGCATAGCGTACGCCATCACGCGACAGGAGAATCCCCAATTATGGTGAGTAATATGATTATTTTAAAGGATACATTTAAGCCTCTATGTCGACCAGTAAAGATCTCTTAGTAGTAAAAACAACAGAAGAACAATCTGATGAGTCAGAAATTGTCATTTCAGACAAGAAGAAGGGTAAGAAAAATAAAAAGAAGAAAAAAGATAAGAAGGACAAAGGGTATTCTAAGAATACGATCAGTATCCTTAGAACAACACTACGTAATAATATAGAGCTGACCAATATCGCAGACAACAAAGCTAACGTGCTCTTGAGTTTGAATGCTTTGATGTTGACATTCATAGTTCCCTTGATGATCCCTAACCAAGATCTGATTATGGAAGAGGGCTTGTTTATTCCTTTGGGGATATTGATACTGACATGTCTTGCGACTATTTCAATTTCTGTGTTTGTATTGAGACCCAGCAAGCTTGGCGGACAGAAGATCCAAATCAATGAGAAAAACCAAATTAGTCCATTCTTTTTTGGAAACTTTGAAAGAATGTCAAAGGATGATTATTTAGATTATTCTAATTCTGTCTTAGAAGATGAAGGAAAAGTAAAGACGTTTTTATCCAATGACTTTTATCACATCGGGGCCCGTCTATCAGAGAAAATGAGGTGGATAAGGTTGGCGTTTAATATTTTCATCTTTGGGTTGATCTTATCCATTCTACTCACATTTGCATTAATCTATATTTTTTAGTCATGTCAATCAGGATTGTAAAGTCGACGCTACTACTATTCATACTGTTTGCATTTTACTCTTTCTCTGATATATCGCTAGCTAATTATAAGGCCCAACTCAGCCAAAGAGCAAAAACGCCTGAGCTTTCAAGAGGTGACACAACCTCTTTGTACGCCTTGATATACGAAGCAGAAGAGGTTGTGATAGGCCTCTCTTCAAAGATTAAAGAGATAACTTCTAACTTTAAAAAAGGAAATGCTACTGATGGTAAAATAAACTTATCTGTTGATGGAAAAAAGTATGCGTTCACAACATCATTTGAACTAGGAGGAAAAACAAGAAGAAAGATTTGCAAGATGCCCCCTGTAAAGCTCAACATGAAAAAGAAAGAGCTTGTATCTCAAGGCTTTTTAAAAGGGCTGGATAAATCGAAGATAGTCTTTCAGTGCAACACTAGTAAGAATATGTCAGAAACCATTAAAATGGAAAAGATACTGTATGACTTGTATGCCGTTGTAAGCCCTTATGCTCGAAGATCTAAAATGATCAAAGTTGAAATAGAGGGAGAAAAGAAGTCATTTGATGCTTTCTTATTGGAGGATGATGATGATTTTGAAATTAGAACAGGAACAAAAGTTTTAAAGAACAAAACAGTGGGAACCCATGTCTTAAACAGAGAAGAGTATGTAAAGATGTGTATGTTTCAATTCATGATCTCTAACTCAGACTGGTCAGCAAGAAAAGGTCATAATACTGACTTGTATAGAAGATTAGAAGATAACTCCTTAATCATAGTGCCCTATGATTTTGATTACTCAGGGATTATAAATAATGTCTACGCTATGGCCCCGGAGAATTTACCAATTGACAAAGTGACCCAGAGGCACTTTATGGACAAGAACGTAACTATGAAAGAGTTGAAGATGTGTATCAATCATTTCATAGAAAAGGAAGCTAAGATATTCTCAACTATTAAAGGGTCAGCATTTCTTTCTGGTGGATCCAAAAAGAGACTGTCTAAGTTTGTGACAGAGTTCTACAAAATCATCAGGAACGATAAGAAGGTCAAGAGAATGATTAAGGGCTAGATTGGTTAAGCTTTAGTCTTCTAACTTATCTAGTATAGCATCTAGCTGATCAAATGCCTTAACACCAACGGCATCTTCAGATCCACCAGTGATGATCACTCCATCTTCACTTCCAAGACTGTCTAAGTCTGACTCGTCAGCAACCAAGTGATAATCATTTAACTCTATAGAGATCTTTTTGTCAGCCCAATCAAACAGTTGTACATGCCCCTCGAGGTGCTTTATCTCGTGAGTAACACTACTTTCCTTGCTTGCTATGGCGATGGGCTTGGCTTTTATGATGGCTTCATCTAATAGAGCTAGAGATGACGAAGACAAAAGTAAAAGTAGCTCAGGCCCTTCTACCCACTCTTTGATCTCTAAGATCTGCTCTAATGATATCTTATCAAGATCAAAAAGAAGATAATCTATCCCTCTAGCGGCAAAGTATCTGGCATCTGTTAAGTTTGTTACTTCAGTAGCAATTACTTTTCTATTCAGCATATATCAAATTATGAAGAAGCAAAGTTACTTTGAGTTAGTCTATTATGTAACACAAAAGATACCAAAAGGTAGAATAACAAATTATGGAGCCATAGCGGACTATTTGTCATTAGGATCTGCAAGAATGGTGGGTTGGGCATTAACTCAATCAAACCAAAGTGATATGGGAGATGTCCCAGCTCATAGAGTAGTAAACCGAAAGGGAGAGCTCTCAGGTAGGATACACTTTAAGACACCGACATTGATGCAAGAGTTGTTAGAAGAAGAAGGGGTCCAGGTTCAAAACGATAAGGTAGTGGATTTTGATAAGTACTTCTGGCACCCGCAAGAATTGGATAAGGACTAATCCATGACAACGAGAATTAATCTTATATCTGGACCTCGTAATATCTCTACGGCTTTGATGTACTCGTTTGCCAATAGAAGTGATACAGAAGTTATTGATGAGCCTATGTATGCCTACTACCTCAACCATACAGGCGTTAACTATCATCCAGCGACAGAAGAGATATTGTCAGCTCTACCTCACTCTATGGAAGAGGTTAAAAGAGAATGTATTTTTAATGAAGTAGATAGGGACATCTACTTTATCAAAGGGATGGCTCATCACTATCAGGATGTAGCGCTGGGGTTTTTAGAAGATCTAGTTAATGTTTTTCTAATCAGAGATCCCTACCAACTGATTGCTTCGTTTGCTCAGGTGATCGACAATCCTACAATGAAGGATATAGGCTTGAAAAGAGAATGGGAAATTTGTAAGTACTTGATAGATCAAGGAAAAGAACCGATAGTTATAGACTCTAACGATACACTTTCAGATCCCAAACAAAAGCTTACGAGACTTTGTAAGCGTATTGGGATTCCGTTTGATAAAGATATGTTGAGCTGGGATAAAGGCCCAATAGAACAAGATGGTGTTTGGGCTGAACATTGGTATAAGAATGTCTGGGCAAGTACGGGTTTTCAGAAACAAAAATCAAGCAATAGAGTTCTGCCTCATAAGCTAGAAGATCTTTATCAAGAGAGTTTAGACTACTATAATCTGTTGTCTAATTATAAGTAAGTAAACCGGACTTTGTTGAGAACTAATCGATTATTCAGACCCTAAGACAGCACCAGTATAAGCGCGATTTAATCTGGCGATATTGTCGAGGCTGATTTCCTTTGGACATTCCGCTTCACATGCTCCTACATTAGAACACATACCAAAGCCTTCTTTGTCCATTTGTGCTACCATACTTTTTACACGCTTCGTATTCTCCACTTTACCTTGTGGTAATAATCCTAGGTGAGAAACTTTAGCAGAAGTAAATAGCATCGCAGATCCATTAGGACATGCGGCAACACATGCACCGCAACCGATACAAGTAGCAGAATCAAATGCCTTCAATGCAACTTCTTGTTCGATCGGTATAGAGTTGCCATCTACAGCTTGTCCTGTGTTGACAGATACATAACCTCCTGCTTGGATGATTCGATCGAAAGCTCCTCTATCAACAGAGAGATCTTTTAGTACTGGGAAAGATTTTGCTCTGAATGGTTCAACAACAATTGTATCTCCATCTTTATAATGTCTCATGTGTAACTGACAAGCTGTTGTACCTGTCTGAGGACCGTGTGGTCTACCATCGATGACCATACTACAAGACCCACATATACCTTCTCGACAATCGTGCTCAAAAACAATAGGAGTCTCTTTTTCAGATATTAGCTGCTCATTAAGAACATCCAACATTTCTAAAAAGGACATATGCTCGTTAGCTACAACTTTATAAGTTTTTAGTGCTCCTTTAGCATTAGGACCTGATTGTCTCCAGACTTTAAGGGTAAGATTTAAATCGCCACTCATCGTTGTTATTTTCTATTTTGGAGTATTCTATTTATATGATCTTGTCTTGAGTTCTACGTTTTCAAACTGTAGCTCCTCTTTATGTAAGATATGATTACCATCATCTGCCCATTCCCAAGCAGCTACGTAAGTATAGTTTTCATCATCTCTCATTGCTTCACCTTCAGGAGACCTGAATTCTTCTCTGAAGTGGCCACCGCAAGATTCGTTTCTATTAAGTGCATCTACCATCATAACTTCACCCAACTCTAAAAAGTCCGCTACACGAGCTGCTTTTTCTAATTCAGGATTATACTCATCTACACTTCCTGGTATAAATACATCTTTGTAAAATTCTGCTCTTAGTTCACGGATGAGATCACGACCTTTTTGTAAGCCTTCAGCATTGCGTGACATACCGCAGTATTCCCACATAATCTTTCCAAGTCTTCTGTGAAATGATTCGACAGATTGATTGCCTTGGATAGCCAGAAGCTGAGCCAGTCGATCTTTAACTGACTTTTCAGTTTTTTCAAACTCTGGCAAGTCCGTTGAAAACTTAGGCGTTCTTATTTCTTGAGACAAGAACTGACCAATTGTGTATGGTATAACAAAGTATCCATCTGCCAATCCTTGCATCAGCGCAGATGCTCCCAATCTATTGGCACCATGATCAGAGAAGTTTGCTTCTCCAAGACAGAAGAGGCCCGGCACATTAGTCTGTAGATTATAATCTACCCAGATGCCCCCCATTGTATAATGCACAGCAGGGAAGATTTTCATAGGATATACATATGGATTTTCTCCAGAGATCTTTTCATACATCTGGAAGAGGTTACCATATTTTGCTTTTATAATCTCTTGTCCTAGTTTTTTATAATCTGCAGATGCACCAAGATTCATAGAGTGTGCTTTCGCTTTTCCATATCTAAGTGCTGCATCTGTAAAATCAAGGAAGACTGCAAGGCCTGTTGGAGATACCCCTTTGCCTTCATCACAAGCTACCTTAGCTGCCCTTGATGCAACATCACGTGGCACAAGATTACCAAATGCTGGATATCTTCTTTCTAAATACTAATCACGATCCTCTTCTGCTATGTCTAAGCCTGTTTTTTCTCCTCGCTGTATCGCCTCTGCATCTTCAACTTTCTTTGGCACCCAGACTCTACCATCATTTCTCAATGACTCAGACATCAATGTCAACTTAGATTGATATTCTCCGGACACTGGGATACAAGTAGGGTGTATCTGCGTGTAACAAGGATTTGCCATGAGCGCTCCTCTTCTTACTGCTCTCCAACCCGCACTCACATTAGAGCCCATCGCGTTGGTTGAAAGATAGAAAACGTTACCATAGCCACCTGTTGCAAGTACAACACAGTGCGCAGCGTGTCTTTCTATTTTTCCTGTGATGAGGTTACGTGTGATGATACCTCGTGCTTTACCGTCAACTTTAACAAGATCTAACATCTCGTGTCTGTTGTACATCTCAACTTGACCGGTTGAGATCTGTCTTGACAATGCCTGATAAGCACCAATCAATAACTGCTGACCTGTCTGGCCTCTTGCGTAAAATGTTCTTGACACTTGTACACCACCAAAAGATCTATTTTCTAAAAGACCACCGTACTCTCTTGCAAAAGGAACACCTTGGGCGACACACTGATCTATAATATCAACACTGACTTCTGCAAGTCTGTGTACGTTAGCTTCTCTCGATCTATAATCTCCGCCCTTGATTGTATCATAGAATAACCTATAAACACTATCACCATCATTCTGATAGTTTTTAGCGGCATTGATACCTCCTTGGGCTGCTATACTATGTGCTCTTCTTGGACTATCATGAAAAGAGAAACACTTTACATTGTATCCTAATTCTCCCATCGTTGCGGCTGCAGAAGCACCCGCTAATCCAGTTCCAACAATGATCACTTCTATGCGCCTCTTATTATTTGGCGCTACAAGGTTCATCTTGGATTTGTATTTCGTCCATTTTTCATCAAGACTTCCTACTGGTATGTTGCTTTCTAACTTCATATCTCTCGTCTCTTATTTGGTGAAGAATAGGTAAAGGGGAATAATTGCAAAACCCAATGGTATTATAATAGAGTATGCCTTTCCAAGAAAGTTAATGATGGGCGTGTACTTTTTATGACTCAATCCCAATGTCTGAAAAGCACTTGCAAATCCATGACTCAAATGAAATGCTAAAACGGCAAGACCTAAAAGATACAGACCTAACCAAAGAGGGTTGGTCAATACCTCAACTACTTTTTGATAAGAATCAATTATCGTTTCTCCGTCGTAGTTGACAGTGGCTAATGCATCTGCGTTAAACTTAAACTGAAAGTAAAAGTGACCTAGATGCATGAGTATAAACGCCAAAATCAATGTACCCAATAAGGCCATGTTTTTTGAAGCCCAACTCGTCTTGTTTTTTGGGCTCACGGCATATTTCGATCCTTTTGCTCCCTTATTCTTGAAGTAAAGCATAAAACCTTGGATCGTATGCAGTATGATAAAGAAGAAGTTACCCTTGGATATGATCTGTATCAAGGTGTTATTGCCCATCAAGTCAGAGTATGCATTAAAGGATTTGCCTCCATCATTTGCTAAGAGCTGAAGGTTACCTATTAGGTGAACCGTCAAAAATAAGATCAGGAATAAACCAGTCAAGGACATGATTATTTTCCTCCCGATACTCGAGGTAAAAAAGTTTAACAACCAACTCATCTATATTTCTTTGTAGTAGTTTGTTTTCAAGATGATTTTCGCTCTTTTATTCTTAATAAGCTTGCTTGAAGCAAATCATCTTTTTTTGTGTTTCACAAAATTAAGGATTTAAACTGCCTGCCCTAAGAGGACATCGAGCGACTAATTATTTAGAACACGTCTAAGCTGTCTGGCTTGAGTATAAATGCTTGCCACCGGATAGGTGTTCTTCTTCTTTCGCACGCATCGTTGTTACTTCCTCTTCACTCTTGTCTCCAAATCCAATGAGATGTAAGACTCCGTGAGCGATCACTCGATGCAGTTCATTAGCAAATGATAAGTCGCGCTCTTGGGCGTTTTCTCTAACCCGGTCTATACTGATGAATAACTCACCCTCTATGGGCTTTTCTTCGTATTGAAAGGTGATAATATCTGTGTAGTGGTCGTGATCGAGATAGTCTTGGTTGACCTTCAGGAGATATTTGTCGTCACAGAATATGATGTTTATGTAATTGGCAGTACGCTCCTCTTTACTTAGTATCTGTAGTATCCAGTCTTGCAGCGACGCTTTGTTCTCATATATAAAGTTAATGTCTTCAGAGAATAGCTCTATAGAAGTTTTCATCAAATACAGAAATCCATACGAACTGTCCTTCCTTCATTGAGGTATTGGACTTCGTCAGCGAGTTGTTTCATTAAGAAGACCCCACGTCCACCACAACAATCTAGATGCTCTGGGCTGGTTGGATCTGGCACACTTTGAGGGTTAAACCCCGGGCCTTCATCATGCACAGTAAAGGCAAGACCTTCAGATGTTTCGTTAAGCACAACGTGAACATATTTGTCTGAGCTCTCCTTATTGCCGTGGATGATAGCATTATTTACTGCTTCCGTTAGGCTGATTAGAATGTCAGGAAATTTGTTCTGACAGATATTGTACTGCTTTCCGATACATTGGATGTATTCTTCAAGCTTACAAATACTGTTAGTACTTGACGGTAATTTCAGTGTTAAATCAATCATACAGTCGGTTAGGCTCGTTTCAATTTTTTGTAATATTCATCAACCAATTGCTTGTAGTGCGGCTTCATTTGCGGGGATGCATATTTGTATTGCTCGAGCAATGCTTTTCGCTTCTTGATATATTCTTCGATGCTTGGCGGCATCTCACGTTTTGAGTCTTCTCCGGATTCAGATTTGCGCTTGTTATCCAGCTCTCTTTCTTTTTGAGCTGACTCTGCTTCTAATAGTCTTGTAAGTATTTCTTGTTGGCGGGAGAGCATCTCGCTATCCAGTCTTTTGTTGACAAGATCGATCTCTTGCTTGTTCATCTCATCGATGATCTTCTGGAGCTCATCAGAGGCTCCTTGTCCTTGCTCCTGTTGTTCTTTGGCAAGATCTTGAAGGGCTTTACGAAGTGCTGCTTGCTTAGCTGCAGCTTCTGCGAATTCTTTGGCACCATTGCCTTTTCCTCCTTTGGCTTTACCCTTTTCTTGCTCCATCATTTTTTGGAGTTGTTCACTCATTTTTTCTTGACCCTTCGAGATCTTATCTCCTGGACTATTACTATTACCCTTCTTACCAGGTTTTTTGCCTGGCTTATTACCCGGATTCTGACACATCTGACTACCGGACATCATGCCGGCCATCTGTTGTTGCATCTGCTCCATACTCTCAGACAACATTAGTGCCAGATCGTTCAGATTCTTCATTGTTGTCCTTTGACTTTGATTTGCTTCAGGCTTTTTACGTGCTTCTAATTGAGTCAGACTACCAGATAAATTGTGTTTTACTTCTGTTACTTTTTCAAGAACATAAGTCTCTATGTCCGGTTGTCTCTTGGCCAATGATTTCAAGGTATCTTGTACTACTTGGAAGTCATCTTTGATGCGCATCTGGTCTTGTACAAGCGCTACATATCTTGGTGTATTGATAGTCGTTCTATTGATATATCCAACTAATGATTCTTGATCAAAAGAAAGTGTAACAAGATTTTCTAAAAGTTGACGGATAGTTTCGATATCCTCTGTCATCTCTTGTGATTCACCTGCTTGCATCTGACCTTTCATGCTGCCAGCCATCTTTTGCATTTTCTCAGATGCTTTCTTTTGGGACTCAGAAGCTTTTTGATTTTGGTCTTGTTCAAGGGATTCTTCACTGTCTTCAAGATCATTGCTTACTTCCTCCATCTGCTCAGGCATATCATCTTCCATTTGCTCTGGCTGCTCTAACTCTTCATTTTTTTCAAAGGTCTCTTTCATCTCCTCCTTAAGCTCTTCAAACTCTTTATTGATCTCCTCCTGCTTTTCTTCTAACTCTTCTTTGCTCTTAGACTCTTCTTTAGTTTCTTCACTTAATTCATCGAGCTCCTTACTTAGTTCTTCCAGTTTGTCGATGGCTTC
Source organism: uncultured Saprospiraceae bacterium (assembly GCA_938022935.1). Taxonomy (GTDB): domain Bacteria; phylum Bacteroidota; class Bacteroidia; order Chitinophagales; family Saprospiraceae; genus JAJRXG01. Next base: position 38,776 of record CALIHL010000124.1, on the reverse strand, counting down.
TTCCATCTCCTTTTCAACCTCTAATTGTTTGTACAGCTCTTCAAGACGCTCCATCTGATCTTCTAACTGCTCTTCGTTCATTTCAAACTCCTCCATCATCTCAAGAGACTGTTCTTTGTTGAGCTCCTGCATTAGTTCTTGGATTTGCTCCATTAACTCTTGCATCTCATTGTTTACAGTTTCTTCCATTAACTCTTGGATGCGCTGTTGCTTCTCAAGGGTTTCAGGAGATGTAGATTGCATCTCCATTTGGTTTTTCATGTTTTGATCATTGGCTTGCTGGACATCTTTAAGATTCTCCTGAAGCTGCTTTTGCTTATCTAAGAGTTTTTCTAATTCTTTTTTGTCCTGCCAATCAGGTTGCTCTTTTTGCAAAAGCTTCTCTCTTAGCTTTTGAAGCTCTTCTTGTATCTTTTTAGATTCTTCTATACTTTCCTTTAGCTTGTCTTTTATTTCTTTTTCGTTGTTGGACTCTTCTAACTTAAGCTCTTCAAGTGTTTTCTTTTGGTGAGCCATAACAGAAGTCTTGCTTGACTTTGCGCCATGCACGCCATCATTATCAAACACTTCAAAATAATAGTTGAGCTTATCTCCAGGCTTCAACTCATACTCTTCTATGTCCATCACATAGTCATAATCGATCTGTGGGCTGATAGAAGCTGATAGATCTTTAGCGCCTTTTGTAACAACGGTACCTTTTTCATCTACATGTTCATAGACAAATTGTAATCTAGTCAGCGCGTAATCATCAGAAGCGTTACCTACGAAGAAGTATATATTTTCTTGAAGACTATCTTTTATGATGTCAACTGATATTTGTGGATATTGATCTTTAATTGTATTTATAAAAAACGAAAGAGAATCTCCTTGAGGCACCCTATCATTGCTCAACGCTATCTGATAAGACGCGTCATTGTAGATTGATTTGCTAAAGCCAAATGATGCAGATCCGTTTTTCTCCATATCGGCAGGAGCGTCATCTGCAAAATTCAACTTGATGCTATTGGTACTTTTAGTGTCAAAGACCCATTCTGCTTTTGTTCCTTCTGGTACTGCGAAGTCTCCCGTGTTTTGAAGTATCTCACTACCACGACCTGTATAGCGAGGGTACTTAAGAGATACACTGAAGTCAACCATCTTAGGTTTTGGCAGTACGGTCAGTGTTTGTTCGTCACTTCCATATTGTCCAGCGTATACTTCAAAGTCCATGTCATCTCTGACATTAGAAAAGAGATACGAGTATTGATTAGCGGACTCTTTGTTGAGTCGATACTCATAGTCATCAACTTTTATAAAAGCTTCATTTGGTAACTGATCACCTTCAACAGTAATCTGCAATCGATAATCTTCAAACTGTACTACTTCAAAATCATCATTTGAGAAAGCGAACTGAAAAGGTGCTTCACGCTCAAAGTTTTGTCCATTGTTAATGATGCGATAAGTACTATCCTTGATCAAACTTGGAGCTGCAAATAATAAGAACACTAGCATAAGAACTGGAGGAAGCGCATACTTCAAATACTTCTTGTTTGCACCCAGATCGATCGCTTGTCTAAACGGGATCAACTTGATTTTGTCGGCCTTCTGGTTGATGCTGGCCATAACAAGCGCGCTGTCATCGCTGGCTGCATCTTTCTTTAGCTGCAAGACATTGACAAGCTTATCCTGCATGTCGTTAAAGTGCTCACCAAGTATACTAGCTGCTTGCTCATGACTTATCGTATTGCCTAGTCTGAAGTACCGAAGAAGAGGATTGAGAATTAGATATCCTACAGATCCCAAAAGAATGATGAGGTAGGAAAAGAAAAGAAGCTTTCGTCCGCCTTGAGACAGATAAAACTGGTGTTCTAAGAAAGCATAGATCAAAAACATAGCTACACAAGTAGCTATAGTGATCAATGTCCCTCGGAGGATTTTGTTAGAGTAGTATTTGCGTATAAACTTGTCAAGCTTATTTATGAGTAAATCATAGCTTGATCCACTTCCAACGTCTTTATATTCAGCCATACTTCTTTATCACTTGTGATGATACGTTTGTCTTGAGCTGGATTCTGGTCTAAATCTTAAGGGTCTTGGGTATTGACTCCATCTCAATAGACTATTCTCGCATCACGAGATTAGTCTATCTTACTAAACCCTAAAGCTATATAAAGTTTAGGTCTGAGTCAATAGTCAGTCAAGCTGAAATGGTAATTTTAAGACCATATAAACACTTGATAACCATTGATTTGTAATTTTTGAGGATGTGGTGCACTATTTGCAGTATAATGATTCATAGAACTCTATTTTTTTTAGAGTAATTGATTAGACAATAGATGAAAATATTCTTGTTTGCGCGATTCGTTCAGGAGGACTACTTGCCCACTCTTAAAACCTTACTCTCCGTCGTCGAGCAGTATGACTGGACTGTGTTTGCAAGTATGAATCTATATGACTTTGCCCAAAAGCATGAGCTCAAGCCTAAGATCATCCCCATCAAAGATTATGAAGCACTCAAAGAGGCTGGCGCAGATCTTACAATTACGCTTGGCGGTGATGGTACGATCCTTAGTGCGACTTGCATTATACGAGATCTTGGGATTCCTATTGTTGGGATCAACTTGGGAAGACTGGGCTTTTTATCTGCAGTAGAGCGCAAGAACATCGAGATGGCGATGCAGAAAGTGGCAGAAGGCCAGTATACGATCGAAGAAAGAAGTATGCTTTGCTTGGAGTCAGACCCTAGAGTTTTTGGTCATGTCAACTTTGCACTCAACGACTTTACTATCCACAAACGTGATACTTCCTCTATGGTTAGTATCCACACCTATATCAATGGAGATTATCTTAACTCTTATTGGGCAGATGGTTTGATCGTTGCTACGCCGACTGGATCTACAGGATATTCATTGAGTTGTGGTGGGCCTATTGTTTTTCCGAACTCAGGAAACATGGTTATAACCCCAGTTGCTCCGCACAATCTTAACGTCAGACCCTTGGTGATATCTGATAGTTCGGTCATATCATTTGCAATAGAAGGTAGGGCAAAAAACTTCCTATCGACACTGGACTCTCGCTACGAGACAATTACTGCAGAGCACCAGCTGGCTGTTAGAAAGTCCGACTTTAGTACTAAGTTGATCATCCTTCATGGCCAGTCCTTCTTTAACACGATACATGAGAAACTGTCGTGGGGCGCAGATAAGCGCAATTAACATCAAAAATTTACCGGTCTCTTTTGATTTAACAACTTAAGCTGTGATAGTCTCGCAGATTCGATTTAGATTTGGTTAGTTCAGAAGTAGCAGATGTTTTCAACGAAAGAGCCTATACTTATTCTATTTGAGCAGATCGAGAAAGAAGATCATGCTGAGCGCATTCTGTTTTATGAAGAAAACACAGAGTTCATCTTTGCTCTTGATGAGCCAAAGCAATACTACTTTACTTACCATTATATCAAGTCTCTATTTGCTGTAGAGAAGTTTGACAATGTTTTATCTGAGATAGATGCTGTCATAGAGTATGTCTTCCTTCACAATGTTAATTACATAACTGGTAGGACTTACGAGGGCCTATTGTTTATGAAGGCAATCTCATACTATGAGATGCTCAGATATGAAGAAGCAAAACATATAGGTGAGCAACTGGTGGGTATGCACCCACATGATAAGCGGTATCGAAAGTTTATGGAGCGTTCTTATCGAGCCTATTACAACTTCACTTCTTCTGCTATCAGGTTAACTGCTTTGATCCTGATCTTTTGCTCTGCTATCGTCAGTGCGATTATCTGGTTTATCAACAATAGAGGTGTAGAACAGACTTTGGCGCAGTCCTTTTTTGTGGTGATAAGCCCATGTTTTTTGGCCTTGGCGCTCTTGGGCGGAGCACACTTGTTTAACTATTTTAGAAGTATCAGAAGTACTGATCAACTCGTCGAAACGAAGCGACAAAAGAAAGAACAATCCTCTTTGTTCTAAATGCTAACAAAATCAGCATACTAATACGATTGGACATACATTAGGCTTTTTACCGACTTTAAAAGCCAATGTCTCTTAATAACCACAGCTGCTATAGCTTTAAGTATGGGATGATACGTCCAAAGGAACTGTTATCATTAGCCACATCATATGGTTATCAACAGATCGCGCTGACCGATATCAATAACACTTCTGGCTGTTTGAATTTTTTGAGGCTGGCTGCCCAACAAGATATTCAAGCTGCGGTAGGTATAGACTTCAGAAATGGTATCGATCAACTATACATTGGGTTAGCTCAGAATAACGATGGGTTTCAAGAGCTCAATGAATATTTGAGCAAACACCTCGCCCAAGATAACCTAAGTATACCCGAAGAGGCTCCTGAGTTTAAACATGTCAAGATCATATATCCCTTGAGTAAAAGTCCCAAAAGAGCACTGCGATCATATGAGTATATAGGCATAAAAAGCACAGAGCTTAATCGCTTAAAAGTTCGGAAAGACCTTCCTAAAGATCGACTCGTTGCTTTACAGCATGGAAGCTTTAGGGATCAGACAGACCATCACGTACATAAGCTGTTAAGAGCTATAGATCTTAACACCATATATACCAAGGTAACAGTGGATGACTATGCTAAAGCCCATGATTTACTCTTAAGTCGATCGGCTTATGAACAATCATATGTGGAGTTTCCCTTTTTGGTAACTCAGGCCGATCAGATCTTGGCAGACTGCCATGTTTCTTTTGATTTTGAGCACCCAGAGACTAAGAATCAGAAGACTTACACTGGATCAATTTCTAAGGATATCCAGTTGGTCCGACGCTTGTGTACAGATGGATTGCGATATAGATACCCTGAGCCTACGCCAGAGATAACAGCGCGGATAAAAAAAGAGCTCTCCATCATCATTGACAAGGGCTTTGTATCGTACTTTTTGATTAATTGGGACATCACATCCTATGCGCGGAACAGAGGATATTTCTATGTTGGCAGAGGCAGTGGTGCCAATAGTATAGTGGCATATCTGCTACAGATCACTGATGTAGACCCCATAGAGTTAGATTTATACTTTGAACGATTCATTAACTTATATCGAGAGAACCCGCCTGATTTTGATATTGATTTCTCCTGGAGAGATCGTGCTGATGTGACTCAGTATATATTTGATCGATTTCCGCATACGGCCCTTCTCGCCGTCTACAGTACTTTCCAGTTTCGCGCAGCTGTAAGGGAGTTAAGCAAGGTGTTTGGTTTACCCAAAGAAGAGATAGATATACTGACTAGAGGTAAGGTTGATTTTGAAAAGCTCGATCGGCATGCTCAGATGGTCCTCAAGTATGCTTCTTTGATCCAAGGGCTGCCCAGTCACCTAAGTGTGCACTCTGCGGGCATCGTTATCTCCGAGTTGCCTCTATCATGTTATACAGCTACTTATGTCCCGCCCAAGGGCTTTCCAACGACACAGTTTGATATGGTGGTAGCCGAAGATGTTGGTTTGTACAAGTTTGATATCCTTGGTCAACGGGGTCTTGCCAAGATCAAAGAAAGCTTGAGCATCATCCGAAACAATAACCCTACTGATGACCCAATAGATATACATGACTTGAAGCGATTCAAGAAAGATCCTGCTGTTAGGGCGTTGTTGGAACAAGGGAAGGCTATCGGATGCTTTTACGTAGAGTCACCTGCGATGAGAATGTTGCTGGCCAAGTTGCGAGTAGATAATTATCTGGGCTTAGTAGCGGCCAGCTCCATCATTAGGCCAGGCGTTGCCAAGTCTGGTATGATGCGTGAGTATATCCTGAGAGACCGACAACCTGAGCGCAGAAAGCAAGCCCACAAGGTGATGGCAGAGATCATGCCTGACACCTATGGCATCATGGTTTATCAAGAAGATGTGATCAAGGTAGCCCACTACTTTGCTGGGCTTACACTCGGAGAAGCGGATGTTTTGAGACGAGGGATGTCAGGTAAGTATCGATCTCGGGCAGAGTTTGATCGAGTACGAGATAAATACTTTGAGAACTGTGTGGAGAAAGGATACGATGACGCTTTGTCTAGAGAAGTCTGGCGGCAGATCGAAAGCTTTGCAGGCTATGCTTTTGCTAAAGGGCACTCGGCTTCATATGCGGTGGAGAGTTATCAGAGTTTGTTTTTAAAAGCCCACTATCCCATTGAGTATATGGTAGCTACTATTAACAATGGTGGTGGTTTTTATCGACCAGAACTCTATGTACATGAAGCCCGGATGAGTGGTGCTACGATATATCCACCCTGTATCAACCGAAGTGATGGAGGCTGCGTGATCGATGGCAAATGTGTCTACATCGGCTTGAGCATGGTGCATGGATTAGAGGGCGATATCATCTCTCGGATCACAAAAAGTAGAGATAGAGCGGGGACTTATCGGTCATTAGTTGGTATCGTAGAGCGGACGGGTATAGGATTAGAACAGTTATGTACGCTGATTAGGATTGATGCATTGAGAAGCCTGGGCCAGATGAAGAAAGAGTTGCTTTGGAAAGCGCATCAGCTATTGCAGCGAAGCAAGAAGTCCAATGTTGTGCAAGCCAAACTTTTTTCGCCAACGGTGAAAGAATATAAGTTGCCTAACCTGATGACAGAAGATCATGAAGATGCGTTTGACCAGATGGAGATTCTGGGGTTTCCGCTATGTGATCCTTTTTCATTGTTAGAAGATCAAGAGTATCCACGCTTATGCAAATGTGATCTGCCTGACCTCCTTAATCAATCAGTCTCAATTGTCGGCTATCTGATCAGCATAAAGAATACTGGAACGTCTAAGGGAGAACGTATGAACTTTGGGACATTCATCGATATAGAGGGACACTTTTTAGATACTGTACATTTTCCACAAATAGCAGCGAAGTATCCTTTTATGGGCCGAGGCATCTACTTGATCAAAGGCAAGGTGGTAGAGGAGTTTGAGTATTACAGTATAGAAGTCCAAGAAATGTCCAAGCTGCCCTATATCGCTGATCCGCGGTTTAGAGAAGACGAGATTAAAAAGGATGAATTAGTAAGTGATTATGAGTCACAACAACGGTTAAGGCCGAGTTGATGAAAACCGTTGGGTTAATTATATGGGCTTTGGCCCACCTGCTATTCAAGCCATTAATGAACAGCAAGATCATATTGAAAGATTAGAAGCTAGAATAGAAAGACTGGAAAGGTTGATTGAAAAATGATTTATAGGCTTTACACGATATGTGTCAAATATAAAAGCTAATAATATTAGCATTGTACTAAAATATATAGTATGCTAATATTATTGGCTATATATTTGGTACATGAGCTATCTCAATAAGAACATTAAGTATTTGCGAAAGCAAAAAGGTTATACCCAAGCCGATCTTGCTGAACGGATAGGACTTAAGCGTGCGCAGATTGGTTCTTATGAAGAGCATCGCGCAGAGCCCAAGCTAGACGCCATCCAGAAGCTTTCATATCTCTTTGGTTTATCCCTTGATGAGTTGATCAACCAAGATTTAACGAAGGGCAAGGACAGCCCTAAGGTGGACATAGAAGGTAAGACCCTTAGGATCTTACCCATTGTCATAGATCAAGACAACCAAGAGCAGATATCTATAGTGCCAGTTGCTGCTCGAGCTGGTTACTCGCATGGATATGCGGACCCAGAGTATATAAAAAATTTACCCAAGTTTAATTTGCCATTACCAGAGCTGTATCCAGATAGGAGTTACCGTCTTTTTCAGATTGAAGGAGACAGTATGTTGCCTATCGCGGATGGCAGTTATATCATCTGCGAGTATGTAGCAGACTGGCGAGACCTTAAAGATGGAGAAAGCCATATCATCGTTACCAGGTCTCAAGGCATAGTTTATAAACGAGTCTGGAAAGAACCTAACCATCATCGACTCTTGTTAAAATCCGATAACATCCTGTATGACCCCTACCATTTGCATATAGAAGAGTTGGTTGAAGTGTGGAAAAATCTCGCCTATCTAAGTTTTGATCTGCCTGACCAAGAAGATCGATCTAAGTCTGAGATGCAACAGTTGAGCAGTATTGTCTTACAACTAAAGAAAGATGTCGATGAGCTAAAGCAGGTGTAAAAGAAGAAAAACTGGGCTTTTAGTCAGAGATATTCTAAAGCGCAGTTCCAAAACCACGTGACCCAAACTCCCATGAGTAGTACCCCAAGAACCATAGTACACCTAGACCTAGACACCTTTTTTGTGTCTTGTGAGCGTCTGCTTGACAGCAGGTTGATGAATCGACCTGTTCTCATTGGTGGGCTATCTGGTAGAGGTGTTGTCGCAGCATGTAGCTATGAAGCCCGGAGATATGGTATCCGTTCTGCCATGCCAATGAGGCTAGCGCGACAACTCTGTCCAGAAGCTGTAATCATCCGAGGCAATAGTGGGACTTATAGCAAGTTCTCTGATATGGTGACTGAGATCATCAAGGAGTATGCACCGACTTATGAGAAGGCCTCTATTGATGAATTTTATGTTGATCTCAGCGGTATGGATGCTTACTTCGGCTGTATGAAGTACGCCTCTGAAATGAGGCAAAAGATTATAAAAGAGACTCATCTGCCGATCTCTTTTGGGCTTTCTATCAACAAAACGGTCTCGAAGATCGCTACAGGACTTGCCAAGCCCAACAACCAGCTTCATATCGAAAAGGGACTGGAGCGACCCTTTTTATCACCGCTACCTGTTCGTAAGATCCCAATGGTGGGCCCCAAGACGCACCAAATGCTTTGTCACCTTGGAGTAAAAGTGATCGGTACTGTTCAAAAGATGCCCGTAGAGATGATGGAGAGTGTTTTTGGTAAGAACGGCACTCTTATATGGAAGAAAGCTAATGGTATAGATAACGCACCGGTGATTCCTTATAATGATCGTAAATCTATATCGACGGAGCGGACATTTGATAAGGACACGATAGATGTAAAGAAACTGCGTGCACTGCTCACAGCGATGGGTGAGAACCTTTCTTTTCAATTACGACGTGGTCAAAAGTTGACTGGATGTATCACGGTTAAGGTGAGGTATTCTGATTTTCAGACACAGACATTGCAGTGTAGACTGCCTTATACTTCAGCAGATCATATCATCGTGCCTAAGGTGAAAGAGCTCTTTGAGAAGTTGTATAACCGGCGCGTCTTGGTTCGACTGATCGGCGTGCGATTTAGTAGTTTGGTGGGCGGCAACTATCAGATGAATATGTTTGAAGACACAGAGGAGATCATCAGTCTTTATCAAGCCATGGATAAGATCAGAGAGCGGTTTGGTGATCGTGCAGTGATGAGAGCAGAAGGTATGCAAGCACGAACCATCGGACGAATGAATCCATTTACAGGGGATCCTCCTCCTTTGTTGGCACATCGTCATCAATAGACTTATCTTACTTCTAATTATAAACTGGAAAAAATGTGTGGCCGATACGTAGTCATATCTAAACTCAAGGTGATCCAAAAAAGATTTAAGGCGCTACCTCCGCCTGATGATTTGTTTTCTCCTATGTCCAATATCTCCATTGGAGACAAGGCGCTTGTGATTACTAATGAGCAACCAGCCCAGCTGCAACTTTTCCAATTTGGCATGACACCATCTTGGGCAAAAAAGAAAATGTATCTTTTTAATGCTCGATCTGAAGGTGATCACAACAAAGAAAATGATCCCAATTATAATGGGGCTATGGGTATCATCAGCAAGCCAGCATTTAGAACTTCAATCAGAAGAAAGCGTTGCCTGATTATAGCAGATGCTTTTATGGAAGGGCCTAAAAAAGAAAAACTCAGTAAGCCCTTTCTAATTTATATGCGTAAAAAGAATAGGCCCTTTGCATTTGCTGGTGTATGGGATGAGTGGGTAAACAAAGAGACGGGAGAAGTGAGCTCTTCATACTCTATAATTACAACGACAGCCAATCAGCTTTTGCAAAAAATAGGGCATCATAGATCTCCCGTTATCTTAGAAGAAGGTGACGAACAAACATGGTTGTCAGATGCACCACTGCAAGACATCACACCACTCTTGCGCCCATATCCATCTGAAGAACTTAACGCCTATCCTATATCACCATCTATCAAAAATCCAAGAGATAAAGACTTTAATTTGCTACGACCGACTGGAGATAGAATTTATCCAGAATATGAATACGAGATCCACCAAGAATTGAAATTAGAAGGAATGGGTATGACCACTTCAAGGTTGCGAAAACGCAAAGAAGATCCTCCGCACGAAGACCCAAAAGGTGGTCAACAAGGAAGTCTGTTTTAGAATTATGGTGGAAAGATAATATTCTAATTTAAGCGAGCGTTGAGTAGCTTTCTCATCTCATCAATACTCAGGTTGTTACCTATGATATCACCTTCTGGATTAATAAGAAACTTGCTGGGTAAGTCTTTTACATCATATAGTTGCGCAAAGGAGGAAAGCATAATGATAGGGTTACTATCAATGATGTGATGGTCCCAATTAAGAGCGCGGTCTGCTATGATCCGCTTGGTGTACTTATCAGATTTTTCTAAAGCGATACTGACGATATGAAAGTTTTTGCCATCCTTGAACTGCTTGCCATGATAAGTGTCATACATATTCTTGATATCAGGTATCTCACGGATACAAGGTCCACACCAAGAGCCCCAGAAGTCAAGAAGAACATAGTTACCTCTAAGGTCTGATAGACTAAAGTCAGAGCCATCAGTCAATTGTGCAGAAAAGTCCGGCGCAGTAGCTCCGTTCTTAAAGCTCGGTGGCTTCAGGAAAAAGTCATAGGCAAAGAAACCAAGGACAAGAATGATAACACCAGTGATAATCTTACGAGTCATGTTCTAAAGAGTTTAAACGCCTTCTATTGATAATCTTTCTAATCCAATTAGGGATAATAATAACACCCAATATCAGATATGGATAATATGTAATCACACGCCACAAAAGAGCTGCAATCACAGCTATACCTGGAGAAATATACTCGCTATAAAACTGCCCAAATATCACTTCTGCTACACCACTACCCCCAGGTGTTGGACTATACGCTGTTATCGCATATAACGATTCGCCTCTCCCCAACAGTATGACATGATCATAAAGTGACTGTGCCATCTCAGGGTTAAGCGCTAATAAGATAGCCGTTACTGTGAAGAACCTCAAGATCCAGGCTATAAGTGTGGCTATAAACAGCTTGGTATGGAATGTCCAAGACATATTGCGGATATGCAGGGAGCTTACCTCGATATCTTCAGCTGCTTTTTCAATCCTATGCTTTGACTTTTTTAAGAAGGGCCACTTTGATACCCACATCAAAAATCGCTTGATATGCTTTGGTTGAGCAAACAAGCCATACAGTAGAAGTAGACCGTAAGCAGTCATTACAAACCAAACAATTATCAAGGTTATACCCATGCCGCCCCAGCCTGTAGATAGTTCTTCTGGGGGCAAGAAGAAGTTTCGTCCTAGAAGCAAGTATATAATCGGAAAACTAAACACGAAGAATAGCGTATCTGCTATGATGGTATAGATCACAATCGCTGTCGCGCGCGCGGCTGATATGTTCTCTTGTATCAATAAGAAGAAAGCTACAGCACTACCACCGAAATTGGTTGGGCTGACTGCGCTTGCAAACTCCAATATCGTAACGAGTTCAATTGTCTTGACCCAGGAGAAGTCACCCTCTGATAATATCCTAAGCCGATAAGAGTAAAGTAGGTGTCTTCCGAAGTAGACTACGACTGCCACTAAGAGCCATAAGAAAGCTCTGCTTGACCAACTGATGTTATGTAGCTCTTCAAGATTGAGTTGACTCTTTACTAAAAAGTAAATCACAGCAAGACCGATAATAATCGGCAAGATGATCTTAGTCGGACGGATAGAATCTAAAACCTTCTCCTGTTGAGAGTCAAAAGATGTGGAAGAAGGTTCGCTCATAGACTTGCTTGTCAGATTGAACAAAAAAATATTGCATTAATTGTTCAACAGGCAAGGTATATTAATTGCTCATGAGTATAGAAGCGGGGATACCTATTTCTTTTCTTCCTCTCTAGGTATGAAGATGAACTTGGCTCCTAGTTCGCTAAGTACAAACACACAAAAGAACTTGTCTGGTGCTTTATATATGGTCCGAAAAGAATCCACTTTGTTGGATTCTATCAGTTGCTTCGATACAAACTCTTCTAAGCTTGAAGCCTGCACCTTCCATGATCCTGCATTATCATCATTGGTCAGTGATACACCGATCTCAACTGTATGCTGATGAACCACAAATATGGGATATTTAGTGATCTCTTGATCTATAATGGAGTTGGAGGCCATATTCATAATCTTACGATATGGCAGCAGTTCTTTTTCTAATTGTAAGTACTTGGAGGTGCTCAAAGATATAACGCTTAGTGGTTGATAGAATTAAGATAGATGCTGAGGCGCTCATTATAATTGGGGATGAAGATCTTGATACTCTCAGTGTCGTATTTGCGCATATCTGTAAAGGACCAGCTTTCCCCATCGTCTTGTGATATGATTAGAAAAAAGCCCTTCTCAGATATGATGTCTTCGTCTTTGTCTAAGATACGCTCATAAGGCAACATCGCTTGTAAGCTATCTTCTACCTTGAGCACCTTGGATGATTTGTTGATCGTTAAGTCAACGAGCTTTATGCCTAAGGCAGAGTACATATTGTAATCTTGAGTGAACTCTTCTACCATAAATGCTGAGCCACCTCCCATCTCTACAATGTTAGGGTGACTCATCTCGACCAACTTAGCACGATCAACGGATAGGTAGGCTTGGCGATATTTGCTAAAAGCGTCTTCTATAGAAGCGTCATGCTCTTCTTGAGCAGTTAGTGCTCCCATTGATACAGTGAGTAACAATAGAAATAGTAAAGCATTTTTCATCTGAAGGATAATCTAAGTCCAAAAAAAGAAGCTCCCTGTATACAGAGAGCTTCGATTATATATTGTTTGATCATTGAGATCAACTCAGTCTTTTCTTAAAGACCGAGTTTTGCTTTTACGAGACTACCTACATCAGTGGACTCTTCTGCATACAATAAGACACCTACGCTCATATCAAATATGTATGTGTAACCATTTTCTTTGGCTACTGCGTTGATTGCATCATTGATCTTGTCTCTTATGGGCTTCAGCAAGTCTTCACTTTTTGTTGCGAGATTCTGCTGAATCTCTTGTTGAAACTTAGCTACAGTTACTCTTTCTTGTTCTAGAGTCGCTGATTCTGTCTCAAATTGTTTTGGAGAGATCTCACCTTGCTCCTGCTTTCTTGCAAGTGCTTGGTACTTCGTTTGCAACTCAGTCGCCTTATTCTGCATCTGGCTTTCATACTGCTTCTGAAGCGTCTCAAGCTCAGCATTAGCCTCTTTCACTTGAGGGATCTGCTGTATCAACTGCTGTGAGTTGATGTATCCAAATTTTTGTGCACTTACAGCTAGCGTCGCGAAGAGACAAAGACATAAGAGCAAATATGTTTGTAGTTTATTCATCATCTTTAAAAATGTTGTTTTGTAATATGAGGACGCAAATATAATCCCCTTAATCGTTATGGGAAAGTTATCTAATCCCTAGTCTTCTCTTAATAAGGTCTGTCTTATCAAATTCTTCTCCTACGAAGAGAACTCCTGCAGATCCCGCCTTATCTAAAACAAGATCATATCCTCTATCCAAAGCGAAGGTCTCTATAGCCGCGAAGACTTTTTCTTGTATCGGATTGATGATCTCTCTCCTTTTCAGAAATAACTCACCTTCAGATCCAAACTTTCTCTTCTGTAGTTCTCTTACGACCTTCTCCTTCTGCATGATCTCCTCTTCTCTTTGTGCTTTTACTTCGTCGCTTAGTAAGACCTGTTCTGCTTGATACTTGTTGTACAAACTTTTGATCTTATCATATTCTCCAGCAATCTCTTGATTCCACTCAGCGGCAACTTTATCTAATTGTTGTTGTGCTGTGATATACTCAGGGAGTTCTTGTAGAACAGCGTTTATATCTATGACAGCGATCTTTTGACCATATGAACTGATCCAGATAAATGATGCAAAAAGTATCGCGCTTAAAGTTTTGAATTTTTTCATTTCTATGAGTTACATTATTAATCAAGCTGTTCAACTGCAAAATGAACAGAATAAATCTTTCTTGTTTTGCTTTAACTATTGTTTAACTGCCTTAACCCTTACGTTTTAGCACGTAGTTGTCAATTCCCTTACCTGTCAGCTCACTGGATACAGAGTTGGCAAGAGAACGACTTTCATAGCTTCCTGCTACAACAGTATAGTACTGGGATAGATCAAAAACTACTTTGTCTGCTTTGTTGTATCCAGCGGACTTTAGCTTTCTGACCATCTCAGAGGCATTGTTTTCTAAAAGATAGTTACCAGCCACTACGATATACCCACCTTGACCCAAAGAACTAGACGTAGCAGCAGGGGTTTCATTCGAGTAAGATGATGATGACGAGGATGAAGTAGTATAGCTATCATCATTGTCCTCATCTATAGTAGACATCTCTTCTCCCTCATCTTCAACATCGTCACTGTCACTTCCAGAAGCATCGTCATCTTCAAAGAATTCTTCTTGAGTATAACTGTCAGAGACATCGCCTGCTTTTTCGGCTAATTCTTCTTCTGTAGGAGCTGCTGGTGTTTTTTCGCCGCAAGACTGATATATCAAAGAAAGTGAGAAAAAGATCCCAACGATCATCAACATATATAATGCTGTATAAACTGGACGTCTCATGTTTTATTGATTTTTTGTGTTTGGAGTTTTATGCAAAACGCTTTAATAGGCTCTTTCATTCTTCTGCTCCACAAAATTAATAAAAGCTTGATTGACTACTCTGAATCCTCCCGGAGTAGGATAGTCTCCAGAGAAAAACCAATCGCCACTATTATTAGGACATGCTTCTCTTAGGCTTTCTATCGTCTGATATATGATTTTAAGCTCGCACTTAGCGCTCTTAGGTTTCAGAATTTCGCTGATCTTATCAGAGATTACTCTGTAGTCATATTCTGCATAAAGGCTTTTGACCACATTCTCTGTGTGCCCTTTGTCTTCTGCTAGTAGTGACTTAGCTCGTTCGTATGCTTTAGTGATGAGGTCTTCTTTACCCTCTTCTTTCAAGAGATGGATCAAAGCTTGGAAAGCCACAAACGCTCCCATCTTAGACATATCAATGCCATAGCAATCAGGATACCTGATCTGAGGCGCTGACGAGATCACTACGATTTTCTTGGGCTTTAGTCGAGAGAGGATCTCTATGATACTATCTCTTAGTGTAGCACCTCTTACGATAGAGTCATCTAAGACGACAATGGTGTCCGTATGATTTTTGACGATCCCATAAGTCACATCATAGACATGGGAGATCATTTCTCCACGACTAAGATCATCTGCTATGAATGTTCTTAACTTTTCATCCTTGATCGTAAGCTTTTCAACACGTGGTCGTTCATTGAGGATATTCTCAATCTCCTCTTCGCTTAGACTTTTATTCTCACGTATCCTCTTGGCCTTGTACTTATTAAGATATTGGTGAAGGCCATCTACAAATCCGTAGAAAGCTACTTCTGCTGTATTGGGTATAAAAGAGAAGACAGTGTTTTCAAGATCATGCTCTACCTCTTCTAATACTTCATCCACAAGAAGTTGTCCGAGTTTCTTACGCTCCTTATATATGTCTTTGTCTGTACCTCTTGAAAAGTAGATACGCTCGAAGGAGCAAGCTGTCCGCTTCCTTTGGTCCTTATAAGGCACAACATCTACGGCACCTCCTCTTTTGATGATGAGGGCATGACCTCTTTCGAGTTCCTTGACTGTATCAACATGTACATTAAAAGCTGTTTGTATCGCTGGTCTTTCTGAAGCCATCACGACAACCTCATCATCTTGATAATAGAATGCAGGTCTGATACCCGAAGGGTCTCTGGCTACAAAGGCGTCACCATGTCCGATCATCCCAGCCATGACATATCCTCCGTCAAACTTTCTACATGCCCTTCTCAAGACTCTCTGGACATCCATATTATCTGCAATCAGATTGTTGATCTGATCTATAGTATAACCTTCGGGTTTGAACCAGTTGTAAAGCCTTTCTACCTCGTCATCTAAGAAGTGTCCAATCTTCTCAAGTACTGTTACTGTATCTGACTTTTCTTTAGGATACTGACCTAGCTCAACCAACTCTTGAAAGAGTTCTGCAACATTGGTCATATTGAAGTTGCCGGCTATGACTAGGTTTCTACTGATCCAGTTGTTTTGTCTTAAGAACGGGTGTACCGTTTCTATGATGTTCTTACCATGCGTACCATATCGAAGGTGACCCAAAAGCAATTCACCAGAATATGGTTTGTGTTCTTTGAGCCACAGCGGATCATTAAGTTGTTCGGAAGTAAGCCCTTCAAAGTGAGCAAAAGCTCCTTGAAATAAATCCTTCAGATACTGAGGGCTATTGCTCCTTCTTCTGCTGATGTATCTCTTTCCTGGTCTTGTGTTTAGTTTGATCGTTGCTAAACCTGCACCATCTTGTCCACGGTTTCGTTGCTTTTGCAATAAGATCTGTAATTTCTTCAATCCGTAGAGCGCGCCGTACTTTTCTTGATAGAACTCAAGGGGCTTTAAGAGTCTGATCAGCGCCAGGCCACACTCATGCTTTATAAACTCGCTCATGAGCGCACAAAACTACGATATTCCATCTATTGAGTAGTGGGTATCACTGATAATACTCAACTATATTTGTGAGCATGATTTTTTATAAAAAAGTAGGCGAGGGGAGACCTGTTATTATCCTTCATGGACTATTCGGGACAGGGGACAATTGGAGAACATTTGCAGGCATGTTAAAAGATCAATATGAGATCATCTTAGTGGACCTCCGGAACCATGGTCGATCCTTTTGGTCCGATGACTTTGATTATCAGATAGCTGCTCAAGATGTTGTTCAGTTGATGGATGAACTTGAGATTCAACAAGCCGATGTGATTGGGCATTCGATGGGCGGCAAAGTGGCGATGACCCTTGCACAAGAATACCCAGATAGAATTGACAAACTGATTGTAATAGATATCGCTCAAAAGAAATATCCAAGAGGACATGATGCGATATTTGAAGCGATCTTCTCTATAGAGCCTGCACAACTTAAAGATCGTAAGGAAGCTGAAGACAAGCTTGTTCTTAAAATCAAAGATCAAGGCGTCAGACAGTTCTTACTGAAAAGCTTAGCGAGAGATAAAGAGGGAGGATTCAGATGGAAGACCAACTTTAAGGCTTTATACAGTAGTTATGAAGCAATTCTTTCTGAAGTGGATGTGTTAGATATCAAAGCAAAGACGTTGTTTATAAGAGGGAGTAAGTCGCATTATATAAGTGAAGAAGAAGCATCTAAGCTGAGTGATCATCTGTCGGAAGCGGAGGTCTCTGTTGTCACTATAGAAGCAGGCCATTGGGTACATGCGGAGCGACCCAAGGAACTTTTTGACCAGGTATCCTCTTTTTTAGGTTAACGACTTCATCTAATTGTATCAAATCTCTTAGTAAGGACGTTTCATAAGCTACAGTATATATCGATATGAATAAAAAGTTAATTGCCGCGGCCCTCGTTGTCGTCTTTATAGGCACATCATCAGTAACTCTTAACAATGACAACAAGTATTTTGAGATCGCTAAGAACCTTGAAATATTTACGTCAGTGTACAAAGAGCTCAATACGCACTACGTAGATGAGTTGGACCCCAATACGGTGATGAGAACAGGGATCGATGCCATCATGAATAGTCTGGATCCATATACGGTCTATTATTCTGAGTCGCAAGTGGAAAGCTATCGAATATCATTGGATAACAAATATGACGGTTTAGGCGCTTCCAGCAAAGATGTGGACGGTAAGGTGACGATCGTAGAGGTATATAAAGATGGCCCATCTTATGAGGCGGGCATCCAAGTAGGAGACCAGATATCAAGTATCAATGGTCAATCTACCAAAGGCCGCTCGTATGAAGATGTTGTGGTTTTCTTACGAGGATTTCCAGGAACATCGCTTCAGATCGGTGTCTTTAGACCTGAAGAGAAAGAAACATTCAACTATGACATCACGCGTTCTGCAGTAGATATACCTAATGTCCCATACAGTGGCATGGTAAGCGACAAAGTAGGGTATATCACGTTGACGACATTTACGCGAGAAGCAGGAAAGAACATAGCCAAAGCCTTAAGAAAGTTAAGAGCTGAGAACAATGACCTACAAGGACTTGTCCTTGACCTAAGAAATAATGGTGGAGGGCTTTTGGGCGAAGCAATAGATATACTGGGCATCTTCTTGCCAAAGGAATCGCTTGTCGTGACGACTAAAGGAAAGGTGCGTGAGCGAGATCAGGCATATCGTACGAGGAGAACGCCAATCGACATTGATTTGCCGATCGTGGTGCTGATTAATAAGAGCAGCGCATCTGCTTCTGAGATCGTATCTGGGGCTATCCAAGATTATGATCGAGGCGTTGTGATGGGGCAGCGTTCTTACGGTAAGGGACTTGTGCAAAACCAGCAAGAAGTGGGTTATAATTCGAGAATCAAAGTGACCACTTCTAAGTATTATATCCCATCTGGGCGATGTATCCAGAGTGTAGCCTATGAGAATGGTGAGCCGAAGGATATACCAGATAGCGAGCGTGAGGTATTTAAAACAAAAGGTGGACGACCTGTACTAGATGGAGGAGGCGTAACGCCTGATGTTAAACTTGATCCTTTTAAGCCGTCAGAGATCCTACTATCGCTTGATGAGAATAATTGGATCTTTAAGTATGTCAATCAGTATATAAAAGATAATCCAGAGGCGCCGAACATGACTGATCTGTCTTTCGACAAATACGCCGACTTTACTTCTTTCGTCAAAAAGGCGGGCTTTAAGTATGATACAAAGGTAGAGTCAGCTCTATCAAACTTGCTTGAGCAAGCTAAAAACAGTGATGAACTTCAGTCAGAAGTACAAGCGATAAAGTCTAAAGTCGAAAAGGATAAGGCAGACGACTTACAAGAGTTCAAAGATGAGATCACAAAACGAATCGAGATAGAGTTAGCGCAACGATACCACTTCCAAGAAGGAAAGGCTTTTCAGCGGTTAAAGAATGATCCTGAGATAGATGAAGCCATCAAACTCTTGGGCAACCCTCAGCGCTATAATAAACTACTGCAGTAAGGTTGTCGTCTTATATAATAGGTATCGAGACCGCTACAGATGTATGCTCTGTAGCAATGAGCAAAGATGATGTTATCGTAGGAGAAGCATCTCTTGCTACTGGTATGAGACACAGTAGCGCTCTGACAGGTCTTATAAAGAATGTTGTTGATGCTTCGGGTATATCCATGCAAAAACTCTCAGCAATTGCTATAAGCAATGGTCCTGGCTCTTATACAGGCCTTAGGGTTGGCGCAAGTACTGCTAAAGCCATGTGTTATGCATTAGACATACCTATGATTGCAGTGCCCACCCTTGAGGCTTTAGGTATGGAGGTTGGCGCTAAGCCGGACAATGTCGTATTTTCTACGCTTGATGCGCGCCGTATGGAAGTCTACGCATTAATCATGAAGGGAGATGGTAGTACGATCAAAGAGACACATGCTATCATATGGACAGCAGAAGAGATCGCTGCACTGTATGAAGCCTATGGAACCATGACGATCTGTGGTACTGGTGTTGAGAAGGCTAATGAACTCTTAGCGGCATATCATGATATACATCAGCACGTATCTGTATGTGATGCTAAGCTTCTTCTTCCTCTTGCTCAGGGCAAATACGAACAACAAGAATTTGTTGATATCGCATATCACGACCCGTTTTATTACAAGAGCCCTAATATCACGAAGTCCAAAAAAAGGATTTTACCATAAATTTAAGAATGTCTCCGGCACTTTTCCCTCCTCTAATTTGTTGATTTACAGAAGGTTGCGACTATCGCGAAAGGTAGTTGACAGTTTAAATATGTGTTTTCGGCATAATGTTTGGTTCTACAATGTGAAACAACTCGAAAACTGTTTAAAACCTATTATTAAATGAGAAGTAAGAAAAACGAAACAGTAACGCTTAAGAAAGGTACGGCTAATGTCCAACTGGACTACACCGAACTCAGAAAAGCTGTTCTGGTTCTCCGTGCGGTTAATCACAAGTTGCGTCAGCGCATCATTGATTTGCTTGAGACTGGAGAGACAATGACAGTGACTGACATCTACATTAAGTTAAGACTAGAGCAGTCTGTTGCATCTCAACATTTGGCGATCCTAAGGAGGGCAGGTGTTGTGATCACCGAGAGACAAGGCAAGTTCATCTACTATTCGCTCAACAATGAGCGCTTGGAGCAAATATCCAAGTTGGTCGAGGACCTTGCTGGATAAGCTACTACTTTAAGTATCTAAACATAGTTATTTGAGTTAGAGAGTTTTACGCTTTATTTCTGTACAGACGTAACGATTTAAAAGTCTAATCCGAAAATTTAGTTTTCAGATTAGACTTTTTTGTAATATTTCTTTGTCAGACCGAAATTAATATTCATATTTGTCTCAAGGTCGATAAGAAATAAGAAAACTCAATGAAACAAACTAAGGTTCGGTTTAGTAGCGATAAGCTCAATTATTCGTGCAATCTCATGCGCGCACTAGCTCATCCGCTTCGGTTGAAAATATTGGAATATATAGATCAGAAGGGAGAGACCAACGTCAACAAAATCTACCATGAACTTCAGATAGAGCAATCTATCACTTCTCAACATTTAAAGATATTGAGACTTGCAGGTGTAGTGATAGGGAGAAGAGAAGGGAAGAAAGTCTATTACACTATAAACTATCCTATCGTTGCGAAAGCAGGAAGAGCCGTTGATCGGTTTTTAGGTAAGACTGTAGCAGCGTAGTAAAAGAAACACTCCATACCACATGAATAACTTCATGTGGTTTTTTATTTCTGGTTATTGCTTTTTGACGAGCAGTGATACTTTCTCAATATCCTTGAGGAGGAATGCTCGAGAGTACTGCTGTATCTGTATTGATGTAGCACCACTTGGCAAAGGCTGGAAAGGATAAAGGTGATCCACACTCAACAAATCGTTGGAAGTACTTCCGACCCATTGTCCCTTATCAGTCATAAGAGGGATAGAGTATACTTCACTTGATAAGGTATCAGTATCACTAAGTATAGTGCTCTTTAGATAAATGTTCTCATATCCGTAGGACTCTGCATGCTCTATCCGGATGTAAAGTTGACCAGCTTCTATAGACGACAAGTCAAAAGACAGATCATACTTTTCAGCCCATCCGTTTTCAGGTACTTCTTTTGTAGCAATAGACACGATGTCATTGTCGCAACTCGTCATCAGAGCAACCATACAATACATGATAAGAAGTAGGGTTTTTATACTGATACGAAACATAATAATAAGAGTGCTGATTATTCAAAGAAGTCTTTCATGCGCTCAAAAAAGCCTTTTTCATCTTTTCCCGGTGCTGGCTTAAAAGCTGGCATATCACGCATCTTCTCAAGTAACTTAGTTTCTTCGTCACTTAGTTTCTTTGGCGTCCAAATGTTGACGTTAATCAACTGATCACCCTTTTTATAACCTTGGACTTCTGGTATTCCTTTGCCCTTAAGGCGGAATATTTTACCTGCTTGAGAACCTGCAGGCACTTTGATCTTAACATCACCATCTAATGTGGGCACTTGAACAGCCGTTCCCAAAGCCGCATCTGCAAAGTTTAAGAATAAATCATAAATGACATTGTTGCCATCTCTGAGCAAAGTAGGATGTTCTATCTCTTCAATTACAATGAGTAAGTCCCCTGATGGTCCTCCCGCTTTGCCGGCATTGCCTTTGCCTCTCATAGACAACTGCATCCCTTCTGCAACTCCAGCTGGTATCTCTATATCCAGAGTTTCCTCGGCGTACATTCTACCATCTCCTTTACAGCTTGCACAATTGGCCGTAATAGTTTGGCCAGATCCTTTACAAGTAGGACAAGCAGCAGTTGTCTGCATCTGCCCTAAGAAAGTGCTCTTTACTTGACGTACATATCCAGATCCTCTACAAGTACCGCAAGTGGATACAGAAGAAGCGTCTTTAGCTCCTGAGCCTCCACAGGTGTCGCAAGCACTTTGCTTTTTAACTTTGATCTTTTTAGTGATGCCTTTTGCTACCTCTTCCAAAGTTAAGCTCACTTTGATCCTAAGATTGGACCCTCTTTGGCCCTTGGTGGCTCCTCTCGATCTGCCTCCACCAAAGAAGCTTTCAAATGGACTTCCTGAATCACCAAAGATGTCTCCAAAGTGTTCAAAAATATCTTCCATGTTCATACTGCCTCCACCGGAGAATCCACCACCTTGGTTGTTTACACCGGCATGACCGTATCTATCATAACGAGCTCGCTTATCAGCATCACTTAAGATCTCATAAGCTTCAGCTGCCTCCTTGAACTTGTCTTCAGCTTCCTTATCGTCTGGGTTTCTATCAGGATGATATTTTAACGCTACCTTCCGATAAGCTTTTTTGATATCTGTATCTGGTGCATTCTTGGGAACACCAAGTATCTCGTAAAAATCTCTTTTCGCCATTTATTCTGTGCTGTACATCACTTGCCTACTACCACTTTAGCATGCCTGATGATCTTATCATTAAGTAAGTATCCGTTTTCGATGGTATCTATGATCTTACCTTTCATATCTTCTGTTGGTGCAGGTATCTCTGTGATTGCTTCGTGTAGTTCTGGATCAAAATCTTCACCTGTACTTTCCATGGCAACTACTCCTTTAGACTTCATGATGCCATGAAGCTTGTTATACACTAAGGTTACACCTTCAGAGAAGGTCTCGCTGCTGTCGCTATCTTCTGCGCTTTTCTTTGCTCGATCAAAATCATCAAGGACTGGTAGTATAGCTGCAATCGTCTCACGCCCAGCCGTACTCATAAAGTCGATTTTCTCCTTTATTGTACGCTTCTTGAAGTTGTCAAACTCAGCAAAGAGTCTCAAGTACTTATCCTTGGCTTCACCAAGCTCTTGTTCCAGATCATTGATCTTTCCCTTCAGCTCTTCTGACTTATCCTTCCTGCCAAACCTCTTTTTCTTCTTTGGCTTTTCTTCCTCCTCTGATTGAGTCTCAGTTGTCTCACCTGTAGCATCGTTTTGCTCTTCTTGGATGATCTCTTTTTCGTCTTCGTTACTCATAGTTACATTATCCTATTAATCGCTATAGCTTGATGATCAATATTATTGCCATAGATGATTTGCGGCCATTTTGTCATAGATCTTGAGATCTAAAGAGAAAAGATGCGACCCATTAGATCGTCCTATGTCTTATTGGCAGTAAATAGATCTATTCTTCTTCTTCCGAAGCTCCCTCTTCTGATCTTGGGTCAAATGGAAACAAGCTGTGTTCCTTCAGAAAGTTATACCACTTGATCACCTTCTTGACATCACTCACCATCACTTGGTCATGGTCATAATCAGGAAGTATCGTGCTGAAGTACTTGAACAAATCAGGCTTAGGAGTTGCCAATGGTGGCGGAGGATTTGTAGCCTCTTGCTCTGCGATTGTTTCAAAAACAGTATTGAGTTCAGTGGCGTCCTCATTGGTGTATATCGCAACTGTGCCCAGTGGTGTAAACTGGTGCTTACGCATAGAAGCAAACTTTGACTTACCAGTCACTATATCTTCTATGATCATACCATTGGACCGACTTCCTGCTATCTTATAAAGACCAGGCAAACCACTTACTGCTACTATCTCATCTATCGTCATCTTCCTTTTGTTTTACTATGTATCAAATGTTAACTCTACTTCAGAGCTTTGGGCTCTACTTTGACAAACCAAAATATATCCAGATGCTACCTCATCATCATCTAGTGCATAGCATGCATCCATGGAGACATCTCCTTTTATGACTTTCGCTATGCACGTAGAGCACGCCCCACTTGTACATGAGTAAGGGGCATCTATTTTTTCGTCGATCATGACATCCAGTATCGTTTTATCAGCAGAAACCTCCATGTCAAACTCTTTACCATTAAGGTGTGCTTTTACTTTGCTCGCCACACCACCTGATGCAGCAAGTCCTCCAGCTGGAGCTGCCGTGACAAAGTGTTCTGTATGTAGATTGTCTTTAGCAACACCTTTGTTCTCAAGGTGATCGATCAATGTATCAATCATCGCTCCTGGTCCACAGACGAAGTAGTGCACCTCCTTGTTGACAGGAGGGTTTTCTAAAAGGTAAGCATCGACTTTTTTACCATCTAATCTTCCTTTCCAACCCGTCCAACTTTCTTTCCCGCGTGAGAACATGCCCTTTAAGCCGCCTTGTTTTGTTTTGACTGGTTGAGATAGTGTTTGCTTATAAAAGAACTGACCAGCATACTTGCTCTGTAACTCTAGTAGTTGATCTTTAAAGATGACTGAGTTTTCATTTTTGTTACCGTAGAGGAGGTGGCAACGTGACTTGGGCTCTTCCTCCAACAAGGTCTTCAAGATCGACATGATCGGCGTTATACCACTACCAGATGCAATTAAGTAGAACTCGCGAGCTTGATTATGATCATGGTCTATGCCAAATGAACCATCCGGCTGCATCACATCTATTGTATCACCTTCTTTGATATTATCATTGATGTAGTTAGACACTAAGCCCTTATTTACTCTCTTGACATTAACACCGATCTCTTTGTCTAAAGGACTGGTGCATATAGAGTAGGCACGTCTTACTTCCGAACCTTTGATCTCGAACTTGAGGGTCAAGTATTGACCTGCTTTATAACTATAGCTATCAGCTAAGTCTTCTGGCACCTCAAAGTATATACTAGTAGCTTGTTCTGTTTCCCGGACTATTTGGCTAACCCGCAAGCTGTGAAACTCGTGACTCATGATATATGCTTGTAAATCTCTGTATTAAAAAGCTGCAAAAGTAAGCTTTCAGACAACACTTCTCAATAACAGTATAAATCCAAAAATGATTAGAGCCGATCCAGCTATCTTATTGATCAAAGTTAATTTCTCAGTAGTTATACGTTTTCTAATCACTTTGGCGAGGAAGACTTTAATGGAGTCGGTTACAATGATGGTGAATATAATAGAACCAACAAACAGCCAACTTTCTAGATTATTGAGTTGTCGCTTTGCTACGAAAGTTGTGATGGTACTGAGCCAAAATATGAAAGTGAAAGGATTGACCGTATTGACCATAAAGCCTTTGATCCAGTAACTAAAGATCCCGCTTTTGCCCATGGGCTCTCCTTTAAAGTTGATCACTGCTTTTTTAAATAAGGTGACAATACCAACCCCAATAAGAACCGCTCCTCCTATCAATCCAACCCACAAAACAAAACCTTTGCTTTGTACATAAGGTGAGATGTTCTGGACGAACTTTAGAGAAAGAACGACTATCACTATATCGCTAAACCAGATCCCTGATGCGGCTATAAGCCCAGCTCTACTTCCATTTTCAAGCGAAGACTGAATCAACACGATGAATATAGGTCCTAGTAATATCGTCAAGGTGAGACCAAACAAGATGCCTTCAACGATATACTGCATAGTTTCTTCTTAAGAATAAATGCTGGCTATGACCTGCCTTGCGTGAGGGTGATTACGAAATTCACACAAATATATGCCTTGCCATGTGCCTAGCATCAATCTTCCTTGATTAATCGGGATAGAAACCGAAGAGCCAACAAGAGCAGCCTTGATATGAGCTGGCATATCATCTGGTCCTTCCATGTCATGGGTGATAAAAGGCATCCGCTCTGGCACGATATGATTGAAGTACGACTCGAAGTCAACTCTCACTGAAGGGTCAGCATTTTCATTGATGGTAATACCTGCGGACGTATGCTTGATAAAAAGATTTAAAAGACCTGACTCAGGTAGTGAAGGAAGTAAATCGAGAATCTCATCTGTGATCAAATAATAACCACGCGATCTTCTGGGCAGTTGACAAGTGTGGTGTGTTATCATTGGTTAAAGATAGGCTGTCGACGCAAAATTTCTATTTTGTGTCGGAACTAACCTTGAAAATGATGTCTTTAAAAGCTTCTTTGCTCTTATTGTTAGGTGTAATTGTCTCAGTGATTCTGATACATTCTTGTGATCCTGCAGCAGGCTCTGTCACTTTAGAAGAGCCCCAAGAGATTGTAGAATCAGAGATTCTCCCTCATCTAAAAGAACTTGCTGATGATAAGTACATGGGCCGGATGCCATTTGGTCCAGGAGATCCCATGTCTGTGGCATATCTCGTAGATCAGTGTAAAAAGATGGGCTTACAACCCGGAAACAATGGTTCTTATACCCAGTCAGTTCCTATGGTTGAGGTAACCAGCACATCTACAGAAGCGATGACCATTAATAGTGCGAAAGGAACCAAGGAGTATCAGTTTGGTAAAGATTATGTGATCCATTGTCAAAAGACAGTAGATGCTGTTGACATAGATGATGCAGAGCTAGTCTTCTGCGGATATGGCATACAATCTGATAAATCAGATTGGGATGACTTTGCGGGCATTGACATGAAAGATAAGATAGCGGTGGTCTTGGTTAACGACCCAGGTTTTGGTGGAGAGGATAGCACTTTCTTTAAAGGAGATGTGATGACCTACTTCGGCAGATGGACTTACAAGTATGAAGAAGCCGATCGTCAGGGAGCAAGAGGATTGTTGATCATACATGAGACTAACTCTGCCGGTTATCCATGGTTTGTTGTTCAAAGTAGTTGGACAGGTCCACAACTTGGATTAGAAAAAGAAAGTGTTCAGAACGGAGCAGATATAAAAGGATGGATCCACCTTGATATGGCTAAAGAAGTTTTTGCTTCAAGCGGTAATGACCTTAGCGCGTTGATTAAAAAAGCTAGAACCCCGGGATTCAAACCAGTGCCACTTGGTTCTACGATGTCTGCCGCTCTTTCTAATGTTTATAAAAGGGATGAGTCGGATAATGTCATCGCTTATGTTGAAGGCACGACTCAACCAGACGAATATGTCTTGTACAGTGCACATTGGGATCACATCGGGGTTGGCGCGGTTGTCAACGGTGATTCTATTTATAATGGTGCATTAGATAATGCAAGTGGAACAGCAACAGTGCTTGCCATAGCAGAAAACCTAACACAGCAAGAGAATAAACCAGAACGGTCTGTACTTTTCACTTTTGTAACGGCTGAAGAACAAGGACTACTTGGATCAGAATATTATGCACTCAATCCAACAGTGCCTATCAACAACATCGTAGCGAATATCAATGTCGATGGTTGTAACCCTAACGGAAGAATGAAAGATTTTCAAATCGTAGGGTATGGTCATAGTGAGATGGATGACTTGGCGGCTGTAGAATTAGAAAAGCAAGGGCGCTATGTTTTGCCAGACCAAGAGCCTGGGAAAGGTTATTTTTTTAGATCTGATCATTTCAATTTTGCAAAAGTTGGGATACCTGCGTTGTTTGGAGAAGGAGGTTATGACCATGAGGTTCATGGCATAGAATATGGTAAAGAAAAGAAAGCAGAATATACTGCCAAGAACTATCACGCACCCAGCGATGAGTACGATGCTGAAACTTGGGACATGAGTGGTGTTGTACAAGATGCACAACTGTATTATAATATCGGATGGCAGTTGGCCAACAGTGACGTCTGGCCCAAATGGAATCCAGAAAGTGAGTTTAAAAGAGAGAAGACTCTTGTTGATTAATAGATAAGAGATGAATCATTTTAAATTACTTTTTGCAGTTCTCCTCAGTATTCTTGCTGTTATAATAATTGCGGCGATAGCGCCTGAAGTGCCTCAAGTCACAGGTATACCACACCCAGAATTTAAAGGCATGTTTGTGGCTCCTAATAATATCGACCAAGTGAGTCACACAAGATGGCTTGGTTATTTTTATGGAGTTGGAATCATTTTTCTATTTGCTACCTTTTTAATCATAGGCAATCGCAAAAAAGGAAAGGCCACGTCCATTAGAAATTGGATTGTTGGGGCGATGGTTATATATCTGATTGTTTTCACACTCATGGTGATGAGCCACTGGTCCTACTCAGATAATGATGGAGGTCCATTTGCATTGTTTATGCCAGCACCAACAGCTTGGATGATATATGCAGTATGGTTTGTGCCGTTGATTATAACAGGAGCATTTGTTTTCAAATTTGAAGAAGCGATCATCTCTGATCAAGAGATAGAAGAGTTTGAACAATATATAAAAGAACAAGAGGTAAGAGATAAGTAGTGGAAGCATTTAGAAATCCTATCATACTCGCGTGTATCACGATCTATATGTTTTTATGTATAGGTGTGGGCTTGTGGGCCATGCGAAAGACTAAGTCTACGCACGACTTCTTTATGGCAGGAAAGACTTTGGGGGTTTGGGTAACTGCGTTTGCTGTTTTCTCAACGACGCTAAGTGGTTTTGGTTTTGTTGGTGGGCCGGGGCTTGTATACTCTATGGGTATGAGCTCGTTTTGGATGGTTGTTGTAGCAGTTCTTGGTTTCAATGTTTCATTTGGAATGTTAGGAAAAAGGTTGAGGTTGTTTGCAGATATTGGTCATTTCATCTCATTACCTGATGTTGTTTATAAACGATATGGTAGTAATACCACCAGAGGGCTTTTGGCTTTGGCGATTATAATTGGAGTCATCGGATATTTGGCCACACAGATCTTGGCTATGTCTGTTGTTCTAAAAGACATACTCAATGCATCAGAATATTTTGGTGTGGTCAGCTTAACAACCACAATGATTATCTCTTGTTCTATACTTTTATTTTATAGTGTGACAGGTGGGATTCTTGCATCTGTTTATACGGATATGGTCCAAGGGGGTATCATGATTGTTGCTGCACTATTGGTTTTTATCACTGTAGTTATGACCTTTGATAATGGTCTCTTGGAGATGAACCAAATTGTATATGAAGATGATCGGGCGGCGATTGGCCCATGGGGAACCTTGGGCATGTTTGGTTCTTTATCATGGTTGTTACTCTTTGGTTTAGGAGGAGCTGGACAGCCACATGTCATCACTAAGTTGATGATGAATAAGAAAATCAGTGATGCCAAACACATCTTACCGATTTCAATTATGGGTTATGTGTTTAGTGGTTTATTATGGGTAGGTATCGGTCTTGCGATGAGAGCACTGGTGATCAATGGTATGCATCCGCCTCTCGATTCTCCTGACCAAGCAGCATCACAGTTTTTGCAACATTATGCACATCCATTGTTAGCGGGGATTGTCTTTGCAGGTTTGTTTGCTGCGATCATGTCTACGGCAGAAGCCTTTCTAAGTATTGGTACGGCAGCTGTTATGCACGATATACCTGAATCGATAGGCATCAAAGTAAAAAGACCTTTGACAACAGCTCGAGTAACAACAGTTATGTTGACTTTGTTGGCGGCTGTATTTGCATTATGGTCTGATGACTTGATTGCTATGATTGGAGCGATGTCATGGGGGATATTTGCAGCAGCAGTTGTACCTGTTGTGACACTTGGGTTTAATTGGAAAAGAGCAACTCCCTTTGCGGCAAATATGGCCATCATATCAAGCTTGGTTGTTCTGTTTACAATTAAGATGATGAAGTGGACTTTGCCTTATGCTATTGATGCAGGAGCCTTTACCTTGGTTCTCTCATTGACGATCTTTGTAGGTATCACGTTGTTCTCAAAAGAACCTAAGCTTGACCCAGCCGTAGAGCGTGTTATGGATATGTAATCTCCTAGATTGAAAAAGAAAAGAAGTCCTTCCTTATTTGCAAAATATCTTTTGTCTTGGCATGAAGATATAGATCGCCAGATGCCTTGGAAGGAGACTAAGGATCCATATAAGATCTGGATATCAGAGATCGTCCTGCAGCAAACAAGGGTAGTACAAGGGACGGCTTATTATAACAGATTGATTAAGGCATTTCCAACTGTGCAGGATTTGGCGAAAGCCTCAGAAGATGAAGTGCTTGCTTTGTGGAAAGGGCTTGGTTACTATGCACGTGCTCGAAACTTGCACCATGCCTCGAAGCAGATCGTTACAGACTTTAAGGGTGTTTTCCCAAATACATATGAGGATATCATCTCACTGAAAGGAGTCGGAGTGTATACTGCTGCTGCAATAGCCAGCTTTGCTTTTGATCTACCGCATGCTGTTGTTGATGGGAATGTATATCGTGTCCTTAGTCGATACTTCAATTTACCATCTCCAATAGATACGACTACTGGCAAAAAGGAATATGCTACTCTCGCACAAGAAAACCTCATTGATGAAAAAGCGAGTAGTTACAACCAAGCCATTATGGACTTTGGTGCACTTCAGTGTACGCCGGTCTCTCCTGGTTGTGAGACTTGTGTACTCAGAGAAAGTTGCGGGGCTTATGCCCAGGGAACGGTCGACCTCTTGCCTATAAAAGAGAAGAAGCTAACTGTTAAGAGTCGATATTTTAACTATCTGTATTTCCGAAAGGGAGATGAGGTTTTCATGAATAAAAGGATGGAAAAAGATATCTGGCAAGGCCTTTATGAGCTGCCCATGTTAGAGTCACATAAGCGGCTAACAAAGAAAGAAATGAGAGCGGCCATCCATGAAAAACTTGGACTATCGATCGAAGATTTAGCTAAGTTGAAAAAGCTATGGTATCATGAACAGCGATTGACGCATCGGTTGATCCACGGGACGTTTTACGAAGTGCTTTCGAGTAAAGAGATAGATCATGGAGAATGGGTGTCAATCAAAGAATGTCGTCAGAAAGGAATCCCTAAGATCATTGACTTGTTTTTTAAGGAGTTGATCTCTTAAAATGTCAAAGCACGATTGTTTTTTCAATATCTTTGGATACATCATAGACTTAGAACCATGTTTAACAAAGTGACATTAATAGGCAACTTAGGAAGAGATCCGGAACTGAGACATTTTGAGGGAGGATCAATGGTTGCCAAGTTTTCTATAGCAACTAATGAGAATTATAAGGACCGAGCTGGTGAATGGCAGACAAAGACTGAATGGCACGAGATCGTGTCTTGGGGGCCTCTTGCACAAAGAGCAGACAGTGCGCTTAAGAAAGGCAGTCTTGTCTTTATAGAAGGTAAGCTTACAACACGAAAGTGGCAGGATAAAGATGGCAATGATAGATATACAACGGAAGTTGTAGCGGGAATCATCAAGCCACTTGAAAGAAGAGAATCAGGCTCATCTGGAGTGCCAGATACGGGCTTTCCATCGATAGAGGACAGATTTCAGACGGCACCCAAGGCAACAGCGACACCAGCTGCTCCACAGGCGCCAGCAACTCCTGTAGACGATGATTTGCCCTTTTAGCGTTATCTTATAACTCAACATTAAATCTTTGGACCCGGACCCCCTTCCCCTTGATATTATAGCACATTCATGTTTATTTGTGGGTAGCACCATGACTACTACGGTCTTATTGGTTGTCTTTTTATTGTTATTACTACTCTGCTCTGCTTTGATATCTGCATCGGAGGTAGCTTTTTTCTCACTTTCTCCTAAAGATGTTGATGCACTCAATAAAGAAGATCAAGCTTCAAGTAAGCGGATCTTAAAACTCAAAGAGTCTCCAAGGGAGTTACTTGCTACGATACTGATTAGCAATAACTTCATCAATATTGCCATTGTAATCATCAGTGAGATTGTGATCCGCAACATCGTCTCTGAGGAAGTACTGGATGGTTGGGCTGGTGAGTTACATGGAGTCATGGGTGCTTCTCTATTTACCATACAAGGAGTCTCTCGTTTTTTGAGCTTTATGATCACGGTGGTGATTGTTACTTTCTTGTTGGTTTTATTTGGAGAGGTGGCACCTAAGATCTATGCCAATATCAATAATGTAAAGCATGCTAGATTGATGGGGCGTCCACTTATGGTTTTAGGACGATTGTTTTATCCATTGAGCAAGTTTTTGTTGAGTTGGTCTGGAGGGATAGAAGAAAGGGTCTATCGCCAAAGATTGAAAAGTAATAGTGGAGCTGACAGAAAAGAAATAGATAAAGCCATAGAACTAACTGTAACAGATGGTGCGGATCAAGAAGAGGTAGATATACTCAAAGGGATTATCAAGTTTGGTGATGTTGAGACGAGGCAGATCATGAAGTCTCGTGTTGACGTGGTGGGACTTGATAAAGAGCAAGGTTACAAAGAGGTTATTCAAATTATAAAGGATTCTGGATTTTCAAGGTTACCGGTTTTTGAAGAGAGTTTTGATTCTATCATAGGTATCCTCTATGTCAAAGATCTTCTTGGGCTGACAAAGGAGGGCGATTCTTTTGAGTGGCAGACGATTGTTAGGGACAATGTGCTTTATGTACCAGAGACGAAGAAGATAGATGAACTGCTAAAGGAGTTTCAATCTAAGCGAACGCACATGGCAATCGTTGTAGATGAGTATGGTGGAAGTGCAGGCATTGTTACTCTCGAAGATATCATGGAAGAAGTAGTTGGTGATATTAGGGATGAGTTTGATACAGATGAAGATATAGACTATGTCAAGATAAATGACCACACATATATCTTTGAAGGCAAGACACTGCTCAATGACGTCGTTAGAGTTCTTAGTTTAGAAGATGATGTTTTTGAAGGGGGGCGTGGCAATGCTGATTCATTGGCTGGCTTGATATTAGAATTAGAAAGCGTAATACCTAAGCAAAACAAGATGATCACATACAAGGATATGAACTTGACTGTTACTAAGGTTAATAAAAGAAGAATAGAAAAAGTGAAGATAGTTTTATGAGATTTTTGATTGTGGTACTTATTCTAATTGTAGTTTCTTGTGGGAAGGATCCAATCGCTCAACCGAGACCGCATCAATATCCAAGAATCACTTATCCTGTACAAGAATACATAACATATGAAAACGATGAATGTCCATTTGTCTTGGACATACCAGCATATGCTAAAACTGAAAAGAAGAAACTATTGTTTGATGAAGTTGCCGCAGATCCTTGTTGGTTTGATGTCTCTTTAGAAGAGCTAAATGCAACCTTACATTGTAGCTACTATCCCATCAGCAAAGATAATACACTTGACAAGCTAGTCAATGATGCCTTTACTATGGCGAGTAAGCATAATGTAAAAGCCTCTTTTAGAGAAGAGTATGTCATCAAAAATAAAGCAGGACATTCCGGACTTATGTTTAAAATCAATGGCCCTGTAGCGACACCTTTTCAATTTTACATGACTGATAGTATACGGCACTTTCTCAGAGGATCATTGTACTTTGATGAGCGAGTCAACCAAGATAGTATCTCACCTATTGTAGACTTCATAGAAGAAGATCTGGATGTTATGCTGAACTCCTTAGAGTGGCGATGATTGTAAAAGTTAGAACGTGTAGCTTACGTTGAGATTTAAAGTCCGATTCAACAGATTGGATTCTGTTCCTAAGAGTGTATTAATGTTTCGATCAGGATTTTGTGAAGTATTCGTTGGAATAGAAAATATGTACTGTATATAATTGACGTTAGCTCTGTTGAGCAAATTATAAACAGAGAGACCTACATCGAGTGTAGACTCACCCAGTTCAAACTTATATGATGCTCCCAAGTCCGTTCTGATATATGCTGGCAATCTGCTTATTCTTTCTTCAGATGTCAATTGATCGCGTGGGTTGCTGCTTATCTTATTAAGATCAGTATAAGGTCGTCCACTGGCATAAACCATTGTAGAGCCTAAACTCCACTTGCCGATTCTATATTCATTGACGACATTTAACTGATGCCTTCTGTCATCTTGAGTCGGAAAAGGTGTTCCTCGAAGTATTTGATCAAAGCTGATTGTTGATTTACTTAGTGTGTATGAGACCCAGCCAGAATACTTTGACAGTGTATACCCAAAAAGAAAATCTAACCCAATAGTTTTACCATCACCTCTAAAGAGTCGATAGTTGGTTTCATTGATCTGTTGTGGAACGACGTTAGCTTCATCGAAACGTGGTGCTAAAAGAGCTTGCTCTAAAAGGTTGTACCTCTTTTTATAATAACCCTCTACATCGAAGCTTACTCTTCCTGTTTTGTAGGTAGCACCAATCATCAATTGATCCGTGTTTCCAACATCTATATTATTATTGGCAAGTGCCCAAAAGTCAATGGCTCTTCCATATGCATTCTCGAAGGAGAGTTGTCTGACATATTGGTTGTGTCTTCCAATTGAAGACTTAAGATTTAGACCCTCAGACGGGTTGTACGTAAGATTTAATCTCGGAGCTGCGTAAAAATTGTCTTTGAAAACTGTTCCACGTAAACCAAAGTCTACAAGAAATTTATCCGATAGCTTATATCCTACTGAACCAAATAGACTAGCCTCGACTCCATCACCCTTTCTTCTGATAACATCATTATTGTCATTGGCTATATTGGATATTGTCTCATGTGCTATGACATCTACACCTAGATTCCAACTGACTTTTGTAGTACCTCTCTTTAGCACACTTTTGAATCCTAAGTCATTGACATAGTTTTCTCGAGCGTTGGTTGCAGAGAAAGTTCTATCGTTTATTCTTGTCTTTCTAGTTACGGAAAGGCCAATGGTGCTATAGTTGCTAAAGCTAGAACCATATAAGAGAGACTCTAAACTCAATGTACTTGATAGCTTCTGACGTAACTTTAGACTGGCTCCTTCATTGCTCCAATCTTCAGTGTTAAAGTACTGCTCAGTGTTTAGTACAGTCGTTCTGTCTCTTCTGGTATTAAATTGATTTTCAAAAGTGTCATCGAGATCATCGTTGCTTCGGAAGTAGTTCAGAGAGAGACTACCTTTATTCCATTTATAAGATAGTTTTCCATTGGCATCATAGAATGAAAAATCTGGAATTGTAGCAAAGAGTGTTCTTCTATCAGTCAAGCTGAATTCTTCTTGAAGTGTCTGCATCTCGCTGTTGTTGCCAAGTAGACTTGAAAAGCCTGTGTCAGAGGCATTCCTAAGAGATGATCGTGCACCTAGTGATAAGAATAAATTATTGCTGAAAGAATGGTTGATTGATGCAGCTATAGTTAGCAAACTTAGATCTACTTGTCCTTGTGTTTTTTTATTAGGATCGGAAGATAACCCATCAACCTTAAGCATACCATCCATTTTACCATCATAGATAATCGGAAGATTATTCTTGTATAATGTTGCATCGGATATGTACGTAGGATTGATAGAGCTAAACATGCCATAATAATGACTGGCATCATATAAAGGGATGTCATCTATAATTATAAGTGTTCCCTCGTCATCTCCGCCTCTAATTTTTAATTTAGAAGAGGCATCATTAAATGAAGTGATACCGGGAAGCAACTGTATCTGTCTCATAACGTCTGTTCCTGCCAAACCAACATTGAGTGAACTGATGTGTCGGGCATTGATCGAGACACTATGATCTTTTGTGGAGATGACATCAGGTCTATCTTGGATCATCACCTCTTCAATTTCAAATGTCTGGGCATCTAAAAAGATTTCCCCGTTTTCAATCTCTTTTAAATTAATACTTATCGTCTTATATCCCAGTAAGTGTACCTGTATGATAATGGAAGATCTAGGTGAAGTAAAGCTGACGGTTCCATCTTCATCAGTATACCCTCCTATGGTTGTCCCGGAGATACCGACAGCCGCTGCTGGAAGAGGGAGTCCGTCTGATCTATCTTTAATTATTACGGTTACGTCTTTGCTTTTTTGAACGTTTTGTAAGGTTTTAGAAAGCCTTTCTCGGAGTAACACAGTTTTATCATCCAGTAGTTGATATTCTAATGGATACAAGGCGGTTATCTCATTGAGTATATTAGACAGGTCAGGAGTGCTGGTATTTATATCAAATACCTGATCTGTAAGCAGATCGCTCGGATAAGAGAATTGTACGTTGTATTCTTTCTCGAGGAGATTGATTAATGACACAAGTGATACTGACTTTGCACTCACCTTATATGAACTACTCTGACTACTTACTGTGTGTGTTAGCAAGCTTAAGAAAATGATGACGAAACAAGACCTGACTATGCGCATTTATTCTTTTGAAGAAAGAATGATTTTTTCTCCGCTGATTTCATGTTCGATTCTTAACGGCCATAGAATCTTCTCTAAGTTACTCTTAAGTTCATCAGTAGATTCGAAAGATCCTGTATAATTGTTATCAAGGTTAAGACCATTATTTTGAAAACTTACGCCATATGCGAAACTCAATGATTGAAGAACTTTGTCCAGCGGTTGATTATTGAAGACGAACAGTACATCTTTTGATGCCCAATTCTTTTCTAAGGTGTTATCACCGCTCCATTGCGGGTTCTTATAAAAAGCCATGTCTGCAGTCAATATCTTCTCAAGCGTACCTGACGAGACGCGAACCTTCCCTTCTGATACTAAGACTTGGAAAGACTGATCTCGTGATAACACGTCGAATTCTGTTCCCAGCACTTGAACTTTGCCATTGTTCGTTTCAACATTGAAGGGGACACCTTTTGTTACTTTAAAGTGAGCTTGACCAGAGAGCGCTATATTTCTTTCATTGGCCCATGCTTCTTCTTCATAAGACAACTCAGAAGAAGAACCTAAAGTGATCTGACTTTGTGCTGGCAAGGTGATTGCTTCTGATTGTGCTATCGATGTCTCAAATGAAGTTTGTTTTTTTGGAAACAAGAAAACTGCAAGAAGAGCTACCGATGCCGCAGCTACTAATCCATATATCCAAGTCCTTCTATTTGTCTTAAGCGTAACCTCTTTGGCATGGGTAGCATCTTGGATACGCGACCATGTTCTCTCTTTGGCTGAGCTGA
The DNA here is from genome assembly GCA_938022935.1 of uncultured Saprospiraceae bacterium. Taxonomy (GTDB): domain Bacteria; phylum Bacteroidota; class Bacteroidia; order Chitinophagales; family Saprospiraceae; genus JAJRXG01. The sequence continues at coordinate 2,067 of CALIHL010000124.1, read as the reverse complement.
TATCCTCGTCATTTTTAAATCGAAGGCTGAGCACAGATTGCTTTGCATTGTCTATTGAAGATTGAGCTTTTGGGTTCTTATCAACCCATTGTGCCCACTCTTCATCATTCTTATGATCTAAGACCCAATTGACAAAAGCATCGTCCGTTAAAAACTCTTCTAATTTGTATTGTAGATATTTGTCATTCACGACTTTGATTTATATGCCAGGGCAATTATAGAAATAACTCATCTAAGTATCTTTTCCTTGTATTAAGGTTGTAATTAATTGTACAAATATTTTCCCCACTATTCATCATGCTTTGGCATACCCCTCTTTGATTCATAACATTGTTGTGGGATCGCTCCAATAAACAATGTCCTAACTCATGAAAGATCAAAAATTCTTTTTCCAGGTTAGAGCTGTTGTCCCAAAACTCTTTATCAATGTTTATGACCTTAGAGCCATCCTCATAAGTAAGACACCTTCCGATAGCATCTTCTTCTATATGAACAAGCTGCGTGGCAATTCTTTCAACGTCCCAGTCTATAACCAATCCTCTTTCCTCTCCTTCTATTGCGAATGATGTAAAGTAATCTATCATTTCTTCTTCTACGTCTTCCTCAAAAACGTATGCATCGCCGCATTGGCTTAACATTACAGTAGATAATATGAGTAGTATCACCCATTTCATAGGCCATATTTACCCTATAAGGGTTAATACACGCTTCTGTACTCAATAATTATGCATAATATCAACTAGCCAAGTTGCCGCAAGATGAACTTCTCCCATCGTTCTGTTTCTTGGGCTCCTGATATGTTGTGCTCCTCATTAATGATAAATGTTGGTACTACCGATATGCCTTTGTCCTTATTTGCCGTAAGGCTATCATCTACCATTGGGTTAGCCTTCCAGTTAGCTGTAAACCCTTGTCCTGTCACAATGCTATCCACGAGATCTCGATCTGTAAGATCTTGTCCTTCTGAAAAGTAAGCCTTAAACATCGCCTCTTTCACACGCATGGCTGCTGGGTCATCATCGAGATTGGCAAGTATATAGTGCAGTTGCAGGGTATTGGGTACTGTTTTGATAGACTTAAAGTCAAATGTTATCCCCACATCAGCTCCTGCTTCATGTAATAAACCTCCCATGCCATGCTTACGGGGAAAGTCGCTTGTTTTCTTTCCTTCTATCGGGATATCAGGGTAAAGCAGGTGGGGTGCGTAAGAGAGTTTTACTTGATCTTGACTATCGGTATCGCGTATGGCTCTCTCCAGTCGTTTTTTGCCTATATAGCACCATGGACAAATGATGTCAGAGACAAGCCTGATATGAAGAATTGCGGAGATTAAGCGATCGCTTTAGGTGCAATGATTGAGTCTACGTCTATCATCTTAGATGCAAAGAACTCGTAAGCACCAAATAATACAAAGCTGAAGAAGATGTCACCCAAAATGGCATTTCTAAAGAAAGGTACGCCTGCCGTGTATGATGCCATCAAGCCTGATAAGTCTTTTACATAAGGGCTTGTAGGATTGATCCACGAACCAAAGTTTGTGATCAAGAAAAAAAGTACAGCGCCAAGCGTGCTTGTCAAAAGCAACTTGCCCCAACTTGCTTTTCTAAGCAAGAAGTAAGCCATCACCCCTATACAAAGGAAGGCACTATATACCCAAGTACTTCCAAAAACTTGAAAGCTATCGTAGTACTGAGGATAGACCACATTATTCAATATAAGATCACTTGCCCAAAGTATAACCAAAGGTATAAACCACTTTTTAACGCCACGCAGATGACTTGCACCCAAGATGGCTATCGCTGCCACAGCAGTGAAATTAGGAATGATAGACTGACCATCAACTATAAAAATGAATCTTGTAGATATAGCAACAATCATCAAAACAAGGACAAGCAATTCTTTCTTATTCATAGCACATGTGTGATGTACAAATGTAAGCATGTTTGGGGAAAAAGAAGTTGTTCCTAATTTAGGGACATAGCCGGCATCAGATGTACCGTGTTATAGAACATGAGTTCGTTGTAGTCATAATCCATATAAGGCGTCATCGGCATCATATCGATATAA
>CALIHL010000123.1 GCA_938022935.1 uncultured Saprospiraceae bacterium | reverse complement strand
ATCGATAAATAGTACATCATGAACTGGATTAGGATATACAGATATCGGGCTATCTCTAACTAAGGATGACTCATACTGAAGCGTCAGATTGTTGAGTTGATAACCATCACTGATGAGTTCATTAGCGTACTCATTATTCATCTGCAAAAGACTACTTAGATTTCCTGAAGCCCTCGCTTTAAAAGTAAGCTCTATTAGCAACTCCTCTGTTGGCTTTTGTGGTAAATAAGAAAGTACCGTTGCAGTAGGGTCTAATTCGTTAGTCATCATTGCTGACTCATAAACTCCAGAAGCGACATCAACCAACTCGAGTTCTGGGTGATTTAGCTTAAAGCCCGCCCCTTGTATATCTCCAGATTGACCCGTTAAGAATATAGGTACTGTTATAACATCTCCTTTTGATATCATTTGGTTTTCAATGAAAACACTTAACGGAGATGTACTAATATCTGATTTATGGAATTCTGATTTAGCATCTGATACATTCGCATATTGAAAAATCTCAAATTCCAACTCCGCAACACCTTCGACCTCTGCTTTATCAAAAACATACTTATCGTAATCGTTGACAAAATCAAACATATCAAGTCCGCTAAGGTCAGCATTCTTTCTGATTAAAAAGGGCTGACCTGCCAAATCTGAATTCTCAATACCTAAAATGAGTTTTCTTATCGTTACCAGTTCTTTTGTAGTTACACTACCGCTTCTATCAACATCGGCTGCAATGCTTTCGAGTGGCGTTAAATCTTCAAATAGAAGGCCCTTGTGAATCTTAACAAGATCTAGAGTAGATATATTATTAAGCGGTTCCACATCAGGAACAGCACTTAGCACATTTCCAGTTTCATTTAGATCCTCAAAATCAAACGTATATCCACCATGGGTGTCGTTCGATATCAAAGTGCCATTTAGAGCAAGGTTAGGATTGAAAGCGCTGAAGTCTATAAAATTCAACATCGCAATCTTTACCAAAGGCGGCAGATTTACTACTCTATTATCTTTTAGAAAAATAGCTTCACCATTAGCACTCAAGCCAGAGCTTATCGCTAAGATCAAGACACAGATCGAAATTCGTAACATGCTTTTCATAACAAATTGTTTATATTCTTTAAAATTGATGCTCGATACCTAATTGCAATCTCACCATGTTATACTTTTCAGAAATGGTTGATTGCGTATTAAAATGAGAAAATAGTTCTTTCCTTATTCCTATTCTACAATTGAGAAGTGTGCCACTTGAGATCCTTAACCTTACGCCTCCATAAGCGCCTAAGGATAAACCCAAACTGTTGGACATGAGATCACTTGGGTCATCGCTTATATTATATTCTTCTAGTCCATTCAGATGTATTAGGCCAGAGCGACCTAATAGAAGAGAATAATCAACACCTGCTCCAACAAAGGGACTCAATATTGACCCTTCCTGTACATATTCTATATACAAGGGAATAGAGAGCTCTCTATAATTACTGATTCGCAACCTTGTAGAAGAAGTCTCTATCGTAACCCTTCCTTGCCCTAAAACATCTTCAACGCCGTCTGGACCAATCACTTGTTCAACGACAACGCCGTCTCGCAGGACTTCCTCTGTCATAACTAACTCCGACAAACTTTGAGAACTGATATTTCTTACTTGTAGACCAGACACTAGATAAATCTGACTAGCTACTTTATAACCCATCTCCAGATCTAACTCCCATGAAGCCAGCGGACTAGCAGAAGACTTTCTTTTGAGATATGATGTTGACTCCGCCACACCTCCATGAACTGACACCGCGGACAAGTTCATACTATTGAGTACCAATCCTCCATGTATTCCAATTCTCCATTTTGGATCGTTAATAGATTGGACCAAAGACTTTTGAGGCGGCAATAGATCAATCTTCTGTAATTCAAATAGATCAATCTGTAGAGCCAATGGGTTAAGATTATAATTCAATTGCTTCAGCCGAGCTTTCATGTCCATCTCATCCTCTGCTACATTCTCATTCTGTGTAACCGTCTTAGACAAGTCTTCACTAACTCCAGAGGTATTTGGACTTTGGCCACCATCATTAGGAATCCCAGATGTTTGATGACTCTTATGAAGAGTGCCTCTATCATCAACATCACTCATTAGCTTATCTTTGTTAGTCAGTATGCTTAACGAGCTTGCTATATTGGGTCGATTAGTTACTCGTGAGGCATTTTCGATTACTTGACCTATCGCAGTCCCACCATTTTGGACATCTTCAATTCTTTGAATTTCCTCATCAGGATTCGAATCTTCGTGAACAGTACTTTTTGATTCCATTGTTCCTGATTGCAAAGACTGTTGGCTTCCAGAACCTCCCGCTATACCTTTTATTACATTTTCATCTTTTATAAGATTTGACTCTTGGCTTAAAGTATGACCGACATTCGTCATATCTTCAACTTCTACAAAACCATATGCACTAAGCCCACCAACTAAAGCAACGCCCACTATTCCTGCGAAGAACCAAATAAACAGTGGCCTCTTCTTTTTACGATCCAACTCTCTCGAAACTCCAGACCAAAGAGCACCTGTATCCACTTGCTCTTCGTGCCTCTGCCCTAAGCTCGACAGTTTATTTTCAATGTTGTTAATATCCATAATTACAATATCAATGTTGAGGCAGTCAATAGTTTTCTTAATTCTTTTCTTGCGTTAGACAGATGCGCACGTGAAGTACTCTCCTGTATCCCCAAGACCTTACTGATCTCTTTATGATTTAGTCCGTCTATAATGTTCATGACAAATACATCTCTTCGTGGTCTATCGATGGTGTTTACAATCTTCATAAGATCGTCGTATTGAAGTTGATCTAATGCATCGGGGGAACCATCTATTGACTCTGGCAAATGATCAGGCAAATCGATTCTCGTGTTTTTCCGATGTTGCTTGTAACACATCGAAATTGCGATCTTCGCCATCCAACCTTTCAGCAGTCCTTTTTCTTCGTATCTATCGATACTTCTAAATATCTGGATCCAAGCCTCTTGCAGGATATCTTGCGCTACAACATTGTCATTACAATATCTTCTGACTACAGCCATGAGGTATCCCGCATACTTATCTAATAGTTGCTTTTGGCTGCTGCGCTCGTTTTTCTTACAGCCTCTTATGATATCGATATCCTGCTTGGTCAAATTGGCTATCTTACTCTCTTTGCTACAAATGATCCACTTACACTGGACGTAGTTGAAATCTCAACAGCTGAAATCGTACCTTCTATCGTTTGATTAACATCTCCATATTTTGTTATCATTACTGTCCCTTCAAAGTACTCTCCTCCAGTATATATCCTTGTATCAAAAGACCCCGTACCAAATCCATCAAAACCCATCAGTAATCGACCTTCTGCGTCTTCAAGACTCAATAATGTTTCTTCTTTGTTCTGCCGAGCGATACAATCTTGCATAGCTACACCTCCCAGTTCAAAGAAGCTAGTAGCAGCATCTTCTGAACATAAGGTAATATCAACAATATTATCACCTGGTGTTAAAGTGTTCAACTCAATCTCCTTGATCACTTTGTCAGTAGCATCAAAGAATGTAAGTTGACTTCTTTCGATATTCACACATTCATTAAGTGTGATATTATAATTTCCATTAAATGTCTCCGCCAGATTATAACGATAAGTATTGGTCACTGCAACTGAGACATCATTAGCCAATATATCTCCATTACAATCTTTAAAATTTCCACTCACGGTAAATGTTGACATTGACTGCTCAACATCTATTGTGATTTGCTGATCTGATGATGCAGAATTTAAGACCTCGCTATGCTTTTCAATTAAGCAGTAATTATAAACAACTAAACTCAAGTCTGTACTCATGGGAACCAGTATGCACTGTTGATCTTCATAGCTTAGATTACCATATCCAAGGAAAGCCTCGTTGTCACTCAACAAGAATGCATCATTGGTTGGAGCGGGACCATTTACGGCAGTGAAATCAATACATAATGTAATCGCATCCGCAGGTATACCAATCGTCCACCAACTGAAGTGCGAAAACTCGACTTCCGCAAGACCGCTCAATGCGTTAACAGATTGCTCTTCTATCCAAGCACCTTTCTCCTCGTCTAAAGAAAACAATGTAAGATCATTTGCTGTGGACTGTGGAATTGGGATCATTCCTTTTACGGTAACCCCTTCTTTTATATTCAACTCATTACCATTTTCGTCTTCCAGGGTGACCTCAAAGGCAACTAAGCTATTCAACACTTTTTCTGCGTTAGGATCTTCTGATGAAATTTTATTAACTCTCTGCGATCTTTGCTCGGGACTTATATCTGTCAAGTCTTGATAGACTATAGACACCGTGACATCGCCAGAAAAGTCTGCACCGTCGGAAGTGATACTATTGGGCAGGAAGTCTAAGCTAAGTCCGTCTGCACCAGACACTCTTCCTCCTACTCCACTATTAAAATTAGAAATCACTTGTTCCTCTATCAGCACGATAGTCGTCTGAGCCCTAAGTGATGATGTAGGAAAGACTGAAGAACCTGCTGTAACATATCCAGCTTGAGATGCAGATATATAACTCCCGTTCTCTTCTATCGTAACACGTTTTGCCTCGAAGTAACCATCTTGATCAGCCATGACATCTATATCCCCCCTACTAACAATTGCACCTGAGATAGCCTCACCATTGATACCTAAGACATAGCCCGAGATATCATGGACAACCCTTTGTCCAGGCGTTACAGTGGTCGTTGTAGTTGTATCGATGATACTATCTTCATAACAAGACGAAAACAGTACAAATATCAAAAGTGAAAGGAAGCTTATTCTTACCATCTAATATTTAATTATGTGATCTTTAAGGTTGACAATATGATAATCCCACTTAGCTTAAAAACGCTTACGCAAATAAGAACTTTCTTAACCAAGGTCCACTATTATCAATAATTTAGAGTTTTTAAACTGTAATCGAGCGCTTGAGATATGATTAATCTCCACGATAAAAAATTCAAAGCCCTGTCTAACTCTGACAATGGTGAGGTCAGCGCAGATACCATATTTCACTATCGTCAGAAAGGGAAGGTGATCTGGGCTACGTATGAAGGTGGTGATGTTTTGTTCGGCACACTAAGCGGCAGGATCACAAACGACCAACTTGAGTTCACTTACCAACATCAGAACTTGCAAGGTGCATTTATGACTGGACATTGTACAACGGTGATAAAAAAAGAGAACGACAAGCTCAAGCTACATGAGACTTGGCAATGGACTTCTGGTGATCAGTCAGAAGGAACATCAACCTTAATCGAAGTTTAAGAATTCTACTTTGAAGATGAAGTTAGTTGCACAGCTAACTTTCTGTCATTACTAAGCCTTGGCACTTTGTTTTGACCGCCCAGCTTACCTTGACTCTTCATATAATTTCTAAACGTATCAGTAGGCATTGATCGGATCACTAATCTTTGAAGGATATTGCCTGCGATCAGATCATCATAGTAGGCGTTTTGTTTTCTAAGTTGGTTGTCCAACTCTTCTGAGAACTTTACCACATCAGCAGGCTCTTGCTCCCACTCTACAAACCACTCATGATATGGCTGTTCGCTATCCGTTGGAGTCACTTGCGGTGCAACTGTATATTCTCGCACAGTTGCATTGTATTTGGCGCAAGCACCTAACATCGCTTGCTCCACTTCTTTACCTATGACATGCTCACCAAAGGCAGAGATAAAGTGCTTCACTCTGCCAGATACCACCACTCGATATGGATCAAGACTCACAAACTGGATAGTATCTCCGAGATTGTAAGCCCACAAGCCAGCGTTATTGCTCAGTATGAGCACATAGTCTTTTTCTAATTGTACATCTTTAAGCCCGATACGTTTAGCATCACTTTTAGAAAAATCTTCCAATGGCACAAACTCAAAGTAAATCCCGGAGTTAGAATTAAGCAACAGACCGTTGTTTTCTAAATTATCTTGATAGGCCAGAAAGCCTTCTGACGCAGGATACAACTCGACGCTATCGATACGCTTACCAATTAGATTTTCAATTGTCTCTCTATAAGGTTCATAGTTAACGCCTCCATACATGAATACTGAAAGATTAGGAAACACATCTATAATCTTATTCTTTCCAGTTGCCTCTAGCATTCTTTCAAAGTACATCTGAACCCATGGTGGGATGCCACTGATCAATCTAAGGTCTTCGGATCTTGTTTCTTCAACAATCTTATCCACTTTCGTTTCCCAGTCCTCCATGCAATTGGTTTGATACGAAGGAAGCTGGTTGCCCTTAAGCCATGATGGGATCTCGTGATTGACGATACCAGAAAGTCGACCTGTAGCGACGCCTGCTGTATCACTCAATGTTGGCGAACCTGATAAAAACATCACCTTACCATCAAAGATTTTAGAATTCTTTCCTTGACTGGCATAGGTCATCAAAGCCTTGCGTGCTGTCCCTATATGATTGGGCATGCTGGCCGACGTGATCGGGATATACTTTATACCTGAAGTGGTGCCACTGGTCTTTGCAAAGTATTTTGGTCTACCTGGCCAAAGTACATCTCGCTGACCAGCCACTTGCTCATCGAAATACTTCTTAAGCCCTTCATAATCATTGATCGGCACCAAACGTCTAAAGTCGTCTTCTGATTCGATAGAAGCAAAGTCATGATCTTTTCCAAACTTAGTCTTGCGACCAGCTTCAACTAATTCTTTGAATATCCGCTTTTGATCGTTAAGCGCATTATGACGTTCGCGCCTTACTTGACGAGCGATATAAGACGCATAAGGACGAACTATAAGCGACTTCATTTAATTATGATGTTACTTTTAGTATTGAAAGCACATCTAACAGATTTTCTTCTTTGACTATCTAATGAAAGCACCTGTAGATTTAATTTAAATCGGGAGCAGAGAGAGGCAGTTTTTCACCGCTTTTAAGTATTTCACTTCCTTTAGCAAAAAGTCTATGAAACTTATCTTCTGTCATCCCAGTTGCAATATTGGTTGATATTCTTCTTTTGGTAATGACTGTAACTCTCGTTTTGTCATCATCGACTTTTTCAAGCCAAGCACCCATTACAGATCCAGAAGAGACAAGGTTCATACCTTTACTTGTGAGCATATAGCCCTCTTCTTTATACTCCTCAATAGCATCTGCCCCTCCCCAACGAAATGATTTTTTTGCTAAAGTCCATGCATCATCCATGTTGATGTCATAAACCTTTACTGTTCCTTTTCCATCCTCTTTTGCTTCAATAACACTATTAAGAGTGCTACATCCTGAAAATAAAAAAGTCGATACAATTACTAAAATCAAAAATCTCATTTTTTACAGTTTTATTCTATGTTATAAATGATTTAAAAAGGGCGCATATAATTATATATCCTTGCCTTTAAGCGCTTCCGCTATATTGACATCCATCACTCGCTCGGCAATAGGTCGACTGTAGTCATTCAAAGTTTCCATAGCAGCATTGATCTCATTTTTACCTCCGTTCTCTTTTTCAGATTCTAATTGTGTGATAAGCAATTGTAATTGACTCAGCTCTTCCGCAGATATGTGTTCTTTGTTTTGACTTATAAACTTATGACCATGAAGGATTACATTTTGCGCTTCCGTTTGCGCTTCGATTAGAGAACGTTTCTCCATATCGGATTTTGCATTCTGTATAGAAGACATTAGCATCAAGGCCATTTCTTCTTCACTTATGCCATATTGGGATTTGATCTCAACTTCCGTTTCTATGTTGGATCGCAACTCCCTTGCCTTCACTCTTAAGATGCCATCAGCATCTAAGATAAACTTGATATCAATCTTAGGCATACCTGCTGCCATCGGCGGTATACCAGAAAGCACGAACTCACCTAACTTTCGATTGTCAGTTACGAGATCTCGTTCACCTTGAAAGACGGCAACCTTTAGGTTTGTCTGGCCATCAACTGAAGTGGTGTACTGTCGGCCTGCCCGAGTTGGCACTTTACTATTCCGTGGTATGATTGTATCCATCAAACCTCCGATTGTCTCGATGCCAAGTGATAATGGCGTGATATCCAAGAGCAGCATGTCTTTACGATTTCCCGCAAGGATGTCTGCTTGCACTGCAGCACCGAGTGCAACAGCTTGATCTGGATCTACAGTATCATTGACGTCCTTTTTGAAAAACTCAGACACCATTCTTTTGACAAGTGGCGTCTTTGTTGAACCACCCACCATGATCACTTGATCTATATCTTCAACCTGCTTACATGCATCTGAAAGACAATGTCCCGATAAGTCTAATGTCTTTTCTAAAAGTGGTGTGATTAGATTTTCAAATTGCACTCTTGATATCTCCAATTTATAATCTCCAACTTTCTTAAAAAATGTACCAGCACTACTTAATGTCTTCTTGGCTTCTTCTGCTGCCAGCCTTAGCGCTTGAACAAAGTTTTTGTCACTGAGTGATTCGGATCTTATACTCAAATCATCTTTCCAATGAGCGATAATCGCCTCG
>CALIHL010000122.1 GCA_938022935.1 uncultured Saprospiraceae bacterium | reverse complement strand
TTCTACTCCTTCACTGGAAGATGTTAGACCGATCCGATAAGTATGATTAATCCGTGCTCCTTCAAACCAACTAAACAGTTCGTCTTCGCCTTCTTCCTTTGGGTCTTCTTCTCTAGGATCTTCTCCAATAAGTTCTTCTTCTCCTTCTTGAGTAGGGCCTCTGCTACCTCTACTGGTTGCTCCTCGGCTTCCGCTCCGACTTGAGCCTCTACTACTTCCTCTCGAAGAGTTATTGTCATCACGCCCCAAGTCTCCTCGAATCAAGTCACGTATATCCTTGAAAGTAATGTTCGTTGCCAGCCCTGCTGTGAAAGCTTCCCATCTAAACAACTTCCCTTCTGACAAGGTAGTCTTATTGATCCGCCTGCCATTTTCATTTTCCATATATGGATCCCAAGAACCACTAATCGACAGCGTTGTCTTACCGCCTAAGATCCTCGCGTTTGCTGATAGGTTGATCAGAGACCAGTTTAAAGAGTCAGCTTGGAGATTATAACTACCGTTCAGATTAACAGAGTTAAAAATTTTAAATTTCTTCTCCATGCTATCTCGTTTGGACCACATCTTACCCTCAAAGGTATTGGCCAACCCAAAAGTAATTCTTGCTCCTCCCTGTCGCAATTGTCGATTAAAAATCAAAGACTCTCCTTGCTCAGCTTGAAAAGGATTATACCGCCTCTGCTCTAAAGTAAGATCACCTATCGTATCCAATATCCCTTCTTGACCTTGTGTAGAAGGACTATAAGCCAACCCAATCGTTGGCGTCATCTGATGCCGGAGTCCCCGCAACTTACCTTTTGCAAATTGTAATGTTGAAAACAAGTTCGTACTGAGATTTGCGCTTATAGATGCTTCTCTTAGAGTCTTCAATCCTTTTTTTACACCCCCAACTATATTCCCAGAAGTATCTACTCCTGTATGCTCATAGGTTTGAAAATAATTGAACTCATCATAGTTGATCGCAGTGTTAAAGGCAAAGTGCTGAAGGAGTTTATATGATGCATTGATATCTATATCCTGAGATGCTCCGTATCTAAACTCGTCTAAGGTTTGACTTGTAAAAAGGAGTGTATCAGTTGTCGACACCTTGTTTTGGACACGACCGTTGTACTGCATATTTATCTTCTCAAACCACTTTTCATTACTAGCAGAAGATCCCTTCTTTTTAAAAGGAAAGAACCGTGAAACACGGAGCTGCATTTCTGGCAAGGTAAAGTTGATAGACCTGTTACGTGTATTTTGAGAATGCTGGATACTGGTTGTAAAGTTGGTCTTGCTATTGATCTTATAAGCATAAGAGAAATTAGAATTGATCTGACTGTTCAACTGCGCATTAGCATCAGTATAATTTCTTCTATCAAAGTCATTGATTGTAAAGTTCAACGATCCGCCTATCGTACGATATGGATGCGCCTTAGCATCCTGTCTATGGGATATGTTTATTTTATAAGCTAACTCTTTATTGGGCTCGAGCGATCCAGCAACATCTTGTCGCTCATTAGAGTATTGAAGACCGATACGTCCTGAGTACTTATATCGCTTTCTATAATTAGATTCTGCATTGATCAAGAAAGTCCCTCTGGTATAGATATCTCCCGTCAACTTAAGATCCATCCGATCAGAAAGAGCAAAGTAATATCCTATACCACGCGTACCGATACCCAACCTTGGATCGACAACAATTGGATCTCTTTCTGGAAAAATAATCCCAGACGTACCTTGTGCAAAATTAAAAAGTGGAGCAAATGCAAAAGGCATCGCCAATGGCGTCGGAATACCTCCCAGCTCCATATCAAATGGCCCTACCACCGCAAGCTTATCTGGTATCATCTTGAGCTTTGTCGTTCTGATCCCCCAGTGTGGGTGATCTTCATCACAAGTGGTAAGCAGAGCATTCTTGTTATAGATCACATCATCGATATGCAGACTGTCAGAACCTGCCCTGACGAACTTGGTTGTTGCGCCATGTATGTAGAACTCACCTTGTTTGATCCGAGCACCGTGTACAATCCCCTTCTCACTATCAAGGTTATATCTGATATTGTCGGCCTCGACAGTTTGATCGCCATTGATAAATGTCGGCTTGGCTATCTGTTTCGGACGTGATAGCGCTTCCACCTCATTAGTCGCGAGATTAAAGACGATGTAGTCCGATTTGACTTCAAACTCATCATAGCGCACATAGGCTTCACCATAGAGATGAATCAACTGATTGATGATATCAGTAGTACTTGAGTCCTTAGATCCATACTCGACGCCTCCTCCTGGTGGAGCTGCAGCAGTAGCGAACTCATCTAATGCTGAACCACGGGCACCTCTTTCATTGTTCATCATCGTATTCATCGAGTCCAACATAGACTGCCTATCAAACCCTCCAGGGTTCAATTGCTCCTTGCCTTTTCCTTTGATTGGAAGCGGTATGGTGTCTGGGATAACTGCGGGTTGAGGTTGGGCAATACTATCCTGCTGTGCTGACAGGCAACTCAGTGACAATAGAGATATGAAGAAGAACCAATACTTGCTCAACAACTATCTTTTAGTAAGTATGACATCTATCCGATGACATGTATCTAATGATGCAAAGATCATACTACGATTTTAATGAAATGAGCCCGTTGATAGACAGATCCTAACATTGACAACCACTTATCACCAAAGCCATAAGACCATAACGCCACCAAGTGCCATCATATAACCCTAATCATGGGCATTATAACGTGGTTTTAACCTTTATATGGTGATTAATATGTCTTGGTCCGTCATTATATGAATTGGTGCACATCGCAAGGTTTTATTACCTTATTTTTGCGCCCATATAATAACACGCATGTCAAAGGAATTAAAGATTGGTATCATAGCACTCATCACTCTTGCAGTGATGATCTGGGGATTTCAATACATGAAGGGGAAAAACCTTCTCAAGAAAGGATATACTTTCAGTGCTGTATATAGCGATGTTGAAGGACTAAGTGTGGCATCTCCAGTACAGATAAACGGTCTATCTGTAGGAGCGATATCAGGCATTACTGTCAACCCTGATGATGTACGTACGATGATCGTAACCTTCGATGTAGAGGGAGATTTTAAGCTTCCTAATAGTACGGTTGCCCTAAATGCTGCTCCGCCATCAGTCATCGGGAGTCGCAAAATCATCTTGGACTTTGATCACTTATGTACTAGTGGAGACTGCCTACAAGGTGGAGAACGACTACAATCAGGCGTTAGAGGCATCGTTGCCTCTTTAGTCGGCGGTGATGAAGTGGATGGCATCATCAGTGGCATGCGTCAGAACTTAGGCCCCATGATGGATACTGTGATACAACGGATCACAAGCACAGATAACAACAATAGTATAGGCAATTCACTTCAGAACTTAGATGAGGTGACACAGAACCTTTCTGCCCTTACGGCGAATCTTAACAAACTACTCCGTGCCTCTACAGGAAACATAGCAACTACGATGGAGAACCTTGCTACTGTTTCGGGTTCATTCGCTAAGACCAATGAGGACCTGGAGAACATGATCACTAACCTATCTGCCTTCTCAACTGACATAGTTGAAGCTGATCTGGGCGGGACCTTGGCGAAAACAGGAGAAACATTGGATAGTACTAATGACTTGCTGACTGGACTCAAGACGACTGTAACAGAAGCCAACTCGTCCTTTGCCAGCGTATCAAGCATGCTTCAAAAAGTGGATACAGGACAAGGCACCATCGGTAAGTTGTTAAATGATCCTGAGATCTATCACAAACTAAAGTCTACAACAGAGCATCTAGCGCTGTTGCTTCAAGATCTGCGATTGAATCCGAAACGATACGTTAGACTCTCAGTCTTTGGTCGAAAAGGTAATCAATACACCTCTCCGGAAGAAGATCCAGCTATGGGGACTATCAAGACTGATGTCGACAAGGGCAACTAAGTGTGCTTAAAGATTGAATGGTATGCTAGTCTAATCAATCTTTGTCTCGTCTTCATCTTGAGTTAGGGAAAGCACTAAAAATATCATAGCAAGGACTTCAACCACCACTCTACTCCAGTGTACTCGACTCCATGTACTAAGAACTTCATTGAGTTCCTGTTCACCTAAAGCTGATTGGTAAAACAGTTCGTTTGTTCCCTTAAAGTATATGTAGAAAAACAAGATGAAAACAATCGACAACACTGCTGATATCACAGCGTACCACTTTCCTGACGAATGTGTCCTAAAGTGATAGATCGATAAGACGATTGGTATTGCAGCTGCAACGATCGTAAGCACTGTATAGAATTGCCCAATACCAGGACCGAACTCTTTATAATATTGGTAGAACGCTTCCGGAGAAAGAGACTTCCAGTATGGTACAAAAAGCGCCCCTTCAGTAATCTGACTTCCAACAAAAATGGAAAAGATGGCAACTAAAGTATAACGGACCTTTTGGGTTAACATGGTTCTTTTACTTTTAAATCATATTCAAGATCTGCGGAAACATCACAACAGCAATAAGTACAATCAGCTGTATAATTAGAAAAGGGATCACTCCTCTATATATCTGTAATGTAGATACTTCAGGTGGCGCTACCCCTTTCAAGTAGAATAGCGAAAATCCAAATGGTGGCGTCAAGAATGATGTCTGCAAGTTCAAAGCCAGCAGTATACCAATCCAGATTAGATCGATCCCGTAAGCTGCAAAGATCGGAGCTACAACTGGGACCACTATAAATATGATTTCTATAAAGTCGATAAAGAAACCCAATATAAAGACAACTATCATCACCAATATTAGAAAGGCAGTAGCACTCATATCGCTACCTTGTATCAAGTCTACCAGATAGCGATCTCCTTCCAGTCCTCTAAACACCAAGGCAAACGTCGTAGCACCCAACAAGATTAGAAAAACCATACTTGTCAAATGAGTAGATCCTTGCATCACTTCCTTTAACACATCAAGAGAAAACTTCTTCTGTATAATCGTTAGGATAGTGGCGCCCATAGCCCCTACAGCTGCTGCTTCCGTTGGACTTGCTATACCAGCGAAGATCGATCCCAGTACAGCAATGATTAGGATAAAGGGCATAAAGAAAGCCATTATGATATCCTTCATAGAAGTATCATCTTCTTCCGATATCTTAATCGGTGGCGCTATCCCTGGCCTGACTCGGCTGATGACAAATACATAAAGAACATAAGCACCAACCAGCACAAGGCCTGGCAATAAGGCAGCTCTAAAGAGATCTCCTACTGAGACATTAAGTACACTACCTAACAAGACCAACACTACGGATGGCGGTATGATCTGCCCCAAAGTACCAGATGATACAATGGTTCCAGTTGCCAACTCCACTTGATAGTTATTCTTTAACATGGTTGGCAGACTAATCAAGCCCATTGTTACGACAGTTGCACCTACTATACCTGTCGATGCTGCTAAGAGCGCTCCAACTAATATTACTGAGATCCCAAGTCCACCACGAGCATTGCCCAGCAACTTGGACATCGCATGAAGCATAGAAGCTGCTAGCCCCGACTTCTCTAACATGAGTCCCATATAGATAAACAATGGCACAGCAAGAAGCACTTGGTTTTGCATCGTCCCCATGATCCTAAGCGGCAGCAAACTGAAAAAGTCGGGCACAAACAACATCCCAAATATCACAGACAACCCACCCAACACAAACGCGACTTGTACTCCTGAAAGAATCAGGATAAAGATCAAGATGAAAAGTATGAGTGCTATAACCTCCACTATCAATCAGTCTTTATAGAGTGCTTTATCAATCCTGAGATACCTTGCAACAAGAGCAACGAAAATCCTATGACTATAAAAGACTTGATAATATATCGAGCTGGCAGACCATTGGCTTGAGACGATCCTTCTCTAAATGAAAATGAGTTGGCCGTATAATCCCAACCATAATAGATAACAACAATCGACCACGGAATTAGAAAAAGAAGAATACCTAAAAAGTTAACCATGTCTTTTTTAGAAGCACTGTACTGCTCATAGAACAAGTCAACCTTGACATGCTTATCATGGAGTAAAGTGTAAGACGCTCCGACCAAAAAGATTATTGCAAAAAGATGCCATTCTAATTCTACAATCCAGTTTTCTGATTGATTAAACAAGTAGCGCATGATGACATCTAAGCAAATGATCACCATTAATATCGAAGTCAGCCATGATACGCTGCTTCCCATCTTATCTATGAGAGAATCAATTGCTTTAGACAGCTTGATCAAGATACTGCTCATCTCAGAAGCTTATTGTGGATAGTATAAATCCCAATCTTCAAGATACTTGATAAATACCTTGGCAAGGTTCTCCGCATCACTAATCGCTCTATGATGTAGACCTGTAAAATCAAAACCTTCTTTCTTAACAGTAGATTTTAAACCTGATGCATTCTTTAATCCCTTAAGATTGCGATATGCCTTTTTTAGATCTACATATTGTTCTGTAAACTCATGATCCAACTTGTGTAGTCGGCAATCATTAGCCAAAAGCTTCTTGTCATCTACACCCCAGGAAAGCAAGATATATTCATCATCGAACATCTCGCCCCACTCTTTAAAATCTCTCAACACCCTTTCAAAAGTCTGAGCTCCATTTACATTTTCTTGAGTGATAGAAGTTAGCTTCTTACAAAAGCCACTGAGATGTGGATTTACTACTGGACGGACAAATTTTGAAAATTGACTATTGACATCGCCATAGCGATCTACCATTATAGCACCAATCTCTATAACCTCAGTTATCCCTTTAGGCGGGCGACCCCTCCAACATGTGGCTTCAAGATCGTAGATTATATACCGCAAATCCTTTTTTGGCTTTTTTTCATCAATACTGTCCAATCAGACTTACATAATCTAAGACTATCCTGATTGTATTGGTAAATATAACTATTAGGTATCACTTAGCTCTTAACAGTGTGATTTCTCCATGTGACAAGAGCACCCAGCCTTAATTAATAAAGGGTTCTACGCAGTTTGATAGGTTGCTTCCTACCCACAGATATGATCCGATCTAGCTTATATCCATAGAGGCGATTGTGATAAAAGTAGAGCAGCTTTAAGTCTTCGCACTGTGCAAAGCCTTTGACAATAGATATGGGTGAGTAAAAGTGGTAAGAGTTGATATGCTTCAAGGCATTCTCAAGCAGTTGTTCCGCAGTATGGTTCTGCACTTCTTCGCTCAGTTTCACCTCCTCTTTTTGCTCTAATTCGCGTAAGCGCAAAAGCACCTTGTTGATCTGCTCGCAGAGGTCTTCTTTAGAGATCTTAAAGTAGTCTTCTGGTAGCGCAAGCAGAGAGTAAAGATCAAGATTAGGATACTGCTTCTCAAACATCTGGAATGCCGTAAAAGCCACCACATGACTTGTCAAAACGACATTCTCACGCTTATAACTCTTCACAACTTTCTCAGCCAAGTATCGGCTATATACTCTGTTTCGCTGTGGATCTTGAGTAAGCTGTCCTTTAGACTTAAAGTAATCTTTGATATCTATGACTCGACCATCTTTGATACTTCGGCCTTCACTATCCAACTTGTTACCAAATATATCTATCGGATGTCCAAAAGACATAGTGATCTCAGAGCCTCTCGCAAAGAGACGTCTTAAGAACCTTACTCTGAGCATAGATACGCTCTTCTTCTTGAGTCGATCGATGTAGTTTTCCTTTCCTGTCTTGCGTAAGTGCTGATCAATCAAGCTGCGCCCTTCTAGTACAAAATGATAGCCGATCACCAATGGCACGATGATGATCTTTCGATCAAAGTTGCGCTGGTAAAACTCGTTTTGACTATCAATGATCGTATTCATCAAGCCATACTTCAAGCTTCGCTCTACACTCCCATCTCGTGACCTCGTGCCCCCTGGGAAGAATATGCTATTGAGCCCTTCTTGGATACCTACTGTAGAAAACTGACTCAAGGTCTTTCTATAAATTGGATTTCTTTTTCGTCTGTCGATCTTATAAGTACCGATACGACTCATATAATAAGCGAACAACTCTTTGTCATAGAGATTAAGTCCCGCCCCATATGAAAAGAATGGCAAACCAGTCAACATGTCTATAGAGTACCCTACCGCCAAAGAATCCAAGTTGCTAAAATGTGTCGGCAGAACCAGCACTGTCCCTTTATCAAACAGGGATCTGATATCTTCAATAGGACCACGCATCTTGATGCGCTCCAGCAAAGACTCTTTACTCCCCCAGAAGAAGCCCTGCCCTTTTCCTTTGAAGGGATTGAGCAACAATTTAAACATGGCTGTAGTGGCCTTCCTAACAAACTTAAAAGTCTTAGGCCTGAAGTCTCCAACGATCTCTTCAGCGTATCGATGAACGATCTTATTGAGTAGTTCAAGATGAACTTCAGAGGAGTTCACTTCGTCTCTGACAGCCTCACCGAGATCAGACTCTATCTTTTTCCAGTAAGCATATTCTTTAGGAGGATCCACCTTGAGTGGATTGGTCTTGGTACGTAGCTTCTCGCCATATACGGTCTGATTGAGATAGTTAACCAGCTCAGGATCATTCTTGAGGGCATCGACAGTCTCAGAAGTCAGCTTCTTCACTATTCTTTGACGATCACTATGAAATAGTGCAATTGGCCAATCCTCAAGTTTCGGTATGATGTGCGAAAATGTCTTCATCGTAGGCGTGCAAATATACTTCTTGCGCGCACAATTCGCTATAACTCATGCGTTTAGATCATTCTAAGTTAGCGACAAAGTCTATATAGTCAAGTACATCGTCAGCTCCTCGTCGGCCAGCGGAGGAAGTTATAAAGTAGTTGGGCTCTTCATCAAAGATGTTGTTGAGCGCCTTTAAAAACACAGTGATATTTTCATCGAGCTCCTGGGGTTTGAGCTTATCTGCCTTGGTAAAGATGATACTGAATGGGATATGGTTTTTTCCTAGCCAAGTCAGCTGTTCGAGATCAGATGGTTGTGGAGAAACTCTGCTATCGATGAGGAGAAACACTGTGATCAAGGACTCTCGCTGTCGCAAATACTCCTCTATCATCACTGACCACTTGGCTCTCATCTTTTTACTAATCCTTGCATATCCATAGCCAGGCAAATCTGCCAGCACCCACTTATGGTCTACTTCAAATAAATTGATCAACTGAGTCTTCCCAGGCGTACCAGAGGTTTTAGCCAACTTCTTCCGATCGCACAGATAGTTGATCAATGAAGACTTCCCAACATTGGATCTACCGATAAACGCAAACTCCGGCAGCTTGTGCTTAGGAGCGATACTAACTTTTGGAAAACTTCCTAAAAATGTTATCGAATCTATACGATGGTTTGGTACACTATTTGTCATATATAAAGTATAAACAATACGAAGACTACTATTGCAAAATTAGTCTTTAAAACTGCAACTGTTAAAACCTTTAGCACAAAGCTCTGAGAACTCAGGGCTTTTGCTTTTTTAGGTCAACTCATCTCAATAGCGACCACAAAGTTCACTCCTCATATCCCCTTTCACATTAGACTCTTATATTGAGAACTCATAGTTGATGTGATGACTCGAATTGCCATTTATTTCGCAATAGCGATACTACTCTTGACGAATCAAGATATCTATGCCCAGACCGAGCACCAGCAGCAACATGCCGTTCAGATTGCATCATCTGATAATAGTGCGGTCTTGACGGGTGCTTCCGCATTATTTGCAAACCCCGCAGCAGCGCGACATGAGACGCAAGGATGGGACCTGACAACGGCAGTGAGCAATCGATTTAACTCAGACATCTTATCATTGGGAGCTGCGGCAGTGAAGGGCTTTAATCAGTCGGTAGTCGGCATCTCATTGGGTAGTTATGGTATAGATGGGTTTAAACAAAGTCAGGTATCACTGAGCTTTTCTCGATCCATCGGCGCTTCGGCTTACCTTGGTATACAAGCTAACTACTATCAACTACAGATTGATGAACTCGGACAAAAAGGAGTAGCAGATATGACCATCGGTTATTGGCAGATCATTGATAGTAAGGTCATCATCTCAGCTTACTTGAAGAACCCATTACAAGCTGTATCTGATCAACCACAAGTCATTGGCAAGGCAGATATAGGCTTAGGTTATATCATATCAGAACAACTTACATTGTACGCATCTGTAGATAAACCATGGGATCGAGGGTTGTCATTTAGGCCTGGGTTTGCCTATAAACCTCATCCGATCCTCACCCTTTATATCTCAACTGATACGGATCCTGAAGCTATAAGTTTGGGAGCGGGCATCAATCTAAACAATGGACTACATACCGAGCTGGGCGTTAACACACATCCCATCCTTGGCAACTCACTCGCTTTGAGTGTAGGCTATACCATCCAGTAAGAGGTCTCCATGTTGTTCTTTCCATTCATGAGTAAGCACAATCATCTGACTATAATTGATCAACCCTGACGATATACCATGTGACTTGAGATAACTATCATAGAAGAGATCTCGCAACTCAGGCATGATGTCTTTGTAGCGCTGAGCATAAGCATTGATATCTTGAAAGTCCTTGAGTATCTCACGAGGTACTGCTCTGTAGAAAAGATCAAAGTCCTCTCTATTGATCTGAAATACTTGCGATCTCAAGTATCGCCAATAGCCAAAGTATCCAGAGTACCTGACCTGCAGATCTTGACTATTGATCCCTGCCATCAAGGCCAAGAAGTTGCATACATCTTCTCCAGTCCAACCATAGCCGTGAGACATCTCATGCATCATAGTAAAAGGATGAGTGATCGGATGAAGTCCTGCATCGATATGTCCTTCTCCAGCAAATGGTAGATAAACGCCAGCTGTACTGATGTGGAGCAAGCTCCCTTTTGGTTCGATCTTACGAGCGCGAACGTTACCATACGTGGGTAGTCCCATCGACTTATAGGCGCGCTTGAGGTCTTGCTTTAGTTGCTTTTCACTTACGTAAAATGAATCCTGTCCAGCAACATCAAGCTTCAACCGTAGAGCGACTAAAGAATCAGTAACTCTACAATACTCATCCAACACATAAGTCACATCTGGTTGACTTGAAGAAAGGTCAACTATGTCTCTAAAAGACTCTCTTTTGTAGTTGAATCCCCACAACCAATAAAACATCAGAATGGCTACGCTGACTAAAATGATAAGGCGCTGACCAAAGAGCAACCATTTCGCTTTAAGCTGTATCTTTTTAAAGAATGAAGAAAGAGGATAAATCAAGGCCAAGAGGATAACCAAGTAAATCACACCAAAAGGCAAAAGAGAAATCGTATGATCCCAAAAAACTCGATAGGCGGCAAAGATACCCCGACTGTATACGCGTTCGACAAATCCAGATTGATATGGAAGCATCCAAAATATCAACAAGGTCAATCCAGCTAATGCCGCAAGGATAAATGGCTTGGTATATGGGAGACTACCCTTTTTCATGTGTAATTGAGCGATATGACGTTTTTCGACAATAAAATAGGCGTAATCTGTATTTCAAAAGACCTATTTCAACAAATCAAAACATAGTGCAACTTTTTGAAGTCAGCCTATGTTAGTACCTTTGAATTAACAATAAAAGTAATATAAATGGCATTTGAATTCACAGATAGTAACTTCAAGGAAGTAGCACTGGATAAAGAAGGAGTAGCAGTTGTAGATTTTTGGGCAGAATGGTGTGGCCCTTGCAGACTCGTAGGTCCAGTAATCGATGATCTTTCTAAAGATTACGAAGGAAAGGCAACAATTGGTAAAGTCAATGTTGACACTAACCCTGAGATCTCAATGAAGTATGGTGTCAGAAGTATCCCAACGATCTTATTCTTAAAGAATGGAGAAGTAGTAGACAAGCACGTTGGAACAGCAACTAAGCAAACATTAGCAACTAAGCTTGAAGCTATCCTATAGTCTTCAAGATGTGAACCATAAAATGAAGCCTTATGACGTTATAGTCATAAGGCTTTTTTAATGTCTTTTATCCAGCTAATCAGCTCGTTAGCTTTCTATGATTAAAGATAAATAAGGCGTAATATTACGATATGAGTGTATTTGATGTGTATGACTTAAAGCAAATCGAAAATATCGAGCTGCTTGCAAAAAAAGTCGTGGAAGGATTCATCATAGGTCTTCATAAAAGTCCGTTTCATGGATTCTCAGTCGAGTTCGCTGAACACAGACTATACAATCCCGGCGAAGGCACAAAGAACCTTGATTGGAAAGTGTATGCTCGTACGGATAAACTCTTTGTCAAGAAGTATGAAGAAGAGACGAACTTAAGGTGTCAGATTGTTGTGGATACATCATCATCGATGTACTTTCCTAAAGACATTAAGGTTAAGAACTTAGAGATCAACAAACTACAGTTTAGTGCACTTGCAGCAGCTTCGCTGATGAACTTATTGAAGAGACAAAGAGATGCATTTGGGTTGTCATTATTTGATGACAAGTTGAATATACATACCGCAGCTCGATCCAGTAGTACTCACTACAAACTCTTAATGTCTTATCTGGAGAATCAATTGGCTGATCAATCACTCAACAGGTCTACTTCTACCGCAGAGGTGTTGCATCAGATAGCTGATCGTGTCCACAAGAGATCGTTAGTAGTTATATTCAGTGACTTCTTTGATCAAGGAGCGGACCAAGAAGAATTATTTGCAGCGTTGCAGCATCTTAATTATAACAAACATGAAGTAGTTGTCTTTCATGTAACAGACAAGTCGCTTGAGTTAGATTTTGAGTTTGACAATCGACCACACCTATTTGTTGATATGGAGACAGGTCAAGAGATCAGATTACAATCTAACTCACTGAAAGAAGCGTATACCAAGAAGATATCGGCACATCAAAAAAGTATATTAGAAAAGTGCAATCAGTATAAGATAGACTACGTACCTACAGACATAAGAGCTGGCTTCTACCCTATCTTAAGAAACTATCTCGTCAAGAGATCAAAAGTCTCTTAAGCATCACAAAATCAACTCTTCTATATCCGCATTAAAACTTGAAATAAAAATCAAAAAATGGATCTGTCTAAGATATCTACTAAACCACCCAAAGAGCTCGACAAGGTAAAAATCAAAAAAGAAACTGCAAAGCTAGCAAAGCGAATCGCAGAAAAGCAACAGTTGATCTACTCAGAAGGAAAGAAAGCCGTTCTTATCGTCTTTCAAGGGATGGACGCAAGTGGAAAAGATGGAGCCACAAGAAAGGTGTTTAAGTATTGTAGTCCTTCTGGTATCAGAGCGCATGCTTTTAAAAAACCAACAGATCTTGAGTTTGCTCATGACTTCTTATGGCGTGTACATAAGTTAGCTCCAGCTAAAGGTCAAATCGTGATATACAACAGGTCGCACTATGAGGACATCCTCATCCAACGAGTACATAAGTGGATAGACGAAGATCGCGTAGATGCTAGGATCAATGCTATCAATGCTTACGAGAAGTTGCTCATAGAAGATAACAATACTACTATCTTAAAATTCTACATGCATATCTCTCCTGAGCGCCAATTAGAAAAACTACAAGAGCGTATAGATGATCCGGCTAAAAACTGGAAACACAATGAAGGAGACTGGGAGCAAAGAGAACACTGGGCTGAGTACATGAAGTGTTACGAAGATGTCATCGACAGATGTGACGCAGCACCTTGGATCGTAGCCCCAGTAGATAGCAGATGGTATAGAGATTACTTTATAGCAACCAAGGTGATGGAAGCATTGGATAAATTAGAAATCTCTCTTCCTACACTACCCAAGAAGTAAGCATCTACCATGCCATCAGAAAAAGTCAGAATCGACAAATGGCTATGGAGTGTTAGAATCTTCAAGTCAAGAAGTCTTGCCACCGATATGTGTAAGAGCGGCAATGTAAAAGTCGAAGACAAGACAGTCAAGGCGTCTTACCTTGTTTCTACTGGAGACATCTTAACTGTCAAAAAGAACGGCTTCAATATGATTTTCAAAGTCACGGGTATCATCACCAAAAGAGTTTCTGCACCGTTGGCCATCATTAATTATGAAAATCTAACTTCCGAAGAAGAACTCAATAAATACAACTCTTGGTTCATCGGAAAGGCAAAGCCCGAGATACGCGAAAAAGGTGTAGGTCGGCCAACAAAAAGAGAACGACGGGAGATTGATGACTTTAAGTCTCACATGTTCGAAGATGAATGACTTTCTCACCGTCAATTTTCTATAATCATTGGACGAGATAAATCACACTTCTATCACTGCGATTATATCTTGCATTCAAATCATTTAACTATGTATACCTACAAATTCATAGATGTAGATCACAGCGCTTGGACTGGCAAGCCAAAGGAAAATATAGAAGGTGTCATAGAAGAGTATGCTTCAATGGGGTGGAGATTGCTACAAGTAGTTCCGAAAACTCCGACTTCTTCAATGACTAAGTTTGTCACAAAAATCATCTTTGAGAAAAAAGTGAGTGATGACTTTTATACTAAGAAAAGTGACCTTCCTTTTATTGATGATGAAGGCTTTGTGTAGATTATGGACTCTTCTCTTCAGACCTTAAAGTCAATCGATTAGTATCCAGATTAACACATCTGGATATCTCATATGTTCTAATTAGACCTTGGGTTGCTTCTTTATCTAAGTGTAAGGGGATAATTTAGTGAGCGATGATTCCTTTGATTTGCTGTAACAAGAGATGGTTGAGCCTGATAGTGATACTTGCGATCAGTTCGTTTTCTATTTGCGAGTTAAGGGGACAATCTAATGAAGGTAAAGAGTTCTGGCTCGGTTTTATGGAACATCGAGACGTGGGCGACAATGACATGGTTGTCATGATCACATCCAGAGTAAACACCTCCGGCACTTTAACCATACCAGGTAGAGACTTTATTGAGTCATTTGCGGTAAGCGCAAATGATGTCGTAGTGATCAACCTACCATCCTATGCAGAGACAATAGGTTCAGAATCCATCAGTAACAATGCCATCAACATAGTCGCCAATGACGACATCTCAGTCTATATGCATCAATATTTTGGGATGCGCTCTGAAGCTTCTGTCGTACTACCTACTACTTCTATCGGTGATGAGTACTATGTGATATCATTTACTGGTGTCCAAGAAAATGCATTTGGGCCAGGTAAGTTCCCATCCGAGTTTCTAATTGTAGCTAACGATGACGAAACAACTATCGAGTATACCTTAACAGCGACTTCACAGGGTAGAAAGGCCACTGGATCAACAACGACCATCACGCTTGATCAAGGAGAGGTCTATCAAGTTAGAGCGGACGATCCATTGGCAGATCTAACTGGATCTTTTGTAAGAGGGGATAAGGATTTTTCTTTATTCGCTGGTTCATCTTGGTCTCAAGTTCCATTGGGATGCACAGCAATGGACAACTTGTTAGAACAGATGTTTCCCATAAGCACTTGGGGGACTAGATATGTGGCATCGCCATTTGCTAAGACAAGTTCTGATCTATATCGCATCATAGCTTCTGAGGATAATACTTCTGTCGATATACAAGGAGGCTTCGTAAACGAAGTCACTTTGGATGCTGGTGAGTTTTTTGATTTCCAAGCATCTAATGGAGCATTCATCGAGTCAACAAAGCCGATCTCTGTTGCTCAATATATCATAGGATCTAATTGTAATGGTGGTATCGGAGATCCATCCATGGTTGTACTCAATACGGTAGAGCAAATCAGAGACACAGTAACGCTTTTTAACTCTCGGTTCTTTGACATCCAAGAACAATACATCAACGTCATCAGCAAATCAGGAGAAGAGGGTCTAATATTTTTCGATAACCAGCAGCTGACTGCTATGGGTATCTCTTTTCAATCTTTAGGAGTCGACCAAGAATTTGTCTATGCCGTTGTACCAACAGAAGCTGGTGCTCACACTTTGTATACTCAAGGATGCGGTATCATCGCCATGGCTTATGGCTATGGGGATATAGAATCTTACGCATACTCTGGCGGGGCTTCTTTTACAGATATCAACGCCAACCCCATCCCTGAAGGTGGATGTCTTAATGACACTATTAAGTTTGACTCTGGCCTACCTCCAGACCGATATAATGTCTTTTGGGACCTTGGTGATGGCACAATAACGGAAGAGCACAAATTTGATTATTCGTATTCCGAACTTGGTTCTTATCCACTACGACTTATCATTGAAGATGCCTGCTTTGATGATATCGATACTATTGATAGAGCGCTCATGGTGACGCTTCGTCAAGACATATCCGCTATAGATGACCAAGCGGACTGTGTAGGCTCGACTATAGCCTTGAGTGCATTTGATCTGGCAGGTGCGCGCTTCGAGTGGTCAGGCCCAAATAACTATCAAGCAGAAGAACAGTTTCCTAAATTAGAAAATGTAACATTAGATCAAGCCGGCTTATACGAAGTGGTTGGCAACATATCAGGCTGCAAAACCATACCTATTGAGGTGGGCGTCGACGTATGGGAGAATCCACAACCTTACTTAGGTCAAGACACCGTGCTATGTACGCTTGACGGTGATCAGTTGACGATCAACGGAGGTGATTATAATTTCTTTACTTGGCAAGATGGATCAGGCGGTCAACACTATGAAGTCACTACAGAGGGCGCATACTCAGTATTGGTCGAAGATGCTAACGGATGCATGGGCAGTGATACGCTCAATGTCTTGCGTCAGTGCCCAACTCGATTCTACATCCCCAATGTTTTCTCACCCAACGGAGATCGAATCAATGACGAGTTTGGAATCTCAGGAATAGAAATCATCTCATTCACACTACGTGTCTATAACCGATGGGGCGAACTGATACATGTATCCAAAGAAGAAGCTCAAAGTTGGGATGGCACTTTTCAAGATAAAGATGTTCCTGCTGGTGAGTACATCTGGCAATTAGAATATGAGGGATATTTAGAAGACGCTACAATCTTTTCAGATCAGAAGACGGGAACAGTGTTGTTGACGAGATAACAAGTATCAATAAAAGAGATAGAAACCCGAAGGTAGTAGACACGAAAGTGTAAATCAAAATATCAATTGAAATCAAAACTTCAATAGGCTCTAATTAGATATTGTAATCCCAAAACCAACATTTGCTATACACAAATTCTCACATTAATTCATTAACCCAGCATATACTCCCAAGCACTCTTGTAAGCGCCGATCTTCTCAACATGCTCAGCAAGCTTCATATACATAGGATCATTACCCAAGGTGCTCATATCACCGATGATCACTAATTTGAATCGTGCTCTCGTTAGTGCAACATTCAATCTTCTATAATCTTTTAGAAAACCAATCTCACTGTTATCATTAGATCGAACGAGTGATATGTAAATGACATCCTTCTCTTGACCTTGAAATCCATCTATACTATTGACTTGAATGTCCAATGATCGCATGACTTCGTCATCGCTGATGAGTTGTCTGATCTTAGACACTTGCCTTGAATAAGGACTGATGATACCGATGCTGACTTCTGGTGTTAGTAGATGGGGTATCGAAAGTACGTGCTCCCGCAAGATGTTATACTCTCCTTCATTGGCAAGACTACGATGATGGATACTTCGCTCTTCTTCAAATCCACATCCACTCGTATCTATAAAAGTGACAATCTCATCGTCATCTTGCAGACTTCGCATTCTTACAAAGTCAGCCGATTTAAGTCTTCCTTGGTAAAACTGCTCGTTGCTAAACGATAGAATATCTCCGTGCATCCTATACTGTGTATCCAACATATACGATGCACTGATCTTATCTGTGAGTCGATCTAAGATGGTCTCAGACAAGCCCATTTTAATAGCTTCATTAGACTTGACTGTTGGGGGCAGTTGTTGATGATCACCAGCTATAATGGTTCTCTTCCCTCTAAGCATGGCGGTCCAACTTTCGGCTTCTAAAGCTTGCGATCCTTCATCTATA
Source organism: uncultured Saprospiraceae bacterium (assembly GCA_938022935.1). Taxonomy (GTDB): domain Bacteria; phylum Bacteroidota; class Bacteroidia; order Chitinophagales; family Saprospiraceae; genus JAJRXG01. The sequence continues at coordinate 31,383 of CALIHL010000122.1, read as the reverse complement.
ATCACAGTATCAAACTTCCATCCTTCAATCTTAGGATGAGCGCTACCAATCAGAGTTGTACAGATCACAAGAGAGTCTTCCATGATCCGATCAACTAATCGATGCTCTAACTCTCTTGCCCACTTGCGTAGTTCTCGAGCTTCCTTTTTAAAAGCGTAGCGATCTTTCTTTTGTTGTGGACCGAACTTACGTTTGTACTTGGCGGCTTCCTTCTTTGCCAATTCTGCTTCGATCTTGACCTGCTTGATGTGTTGCCAATCTTTGTGATTACGCACCTTCTCATCTAAGCAAAGATGGGCGATGTTGTCTCCTATCCGGGTTACATTGCCCACTCTAAGGACTGCGATGCCTTTGTTGCTGATGTGTCGAGCTAGTAAGTCTACGGCGTTATTACTCGGAGCAGTAACAAGTATTTTCTTCTCGCTGCGAGCCAATGCTTCTACTAGCTTGACAAGCGTTGTTGTCTTACCTGTTCCCGGTGGGCCGTGTATGATGCCTATTCTCTCAGCAGTGATACAACCTTCGACAGCTGCAACTTGAGAATCATTGAGGAGGTTGCGATCTGCTAAGCCGGGTTTATCAGTAAGCTTACGTTGATCTATCTGTTGCTTAGAGACTGCATCTCTAATCTCTATGATGTGCTCTTCTTGTGCTGACTTTACCTTAGAAAGTGTGTCCTTCATCACTCGATATGGGCGATCATCATAGATCAGCTCTACCCCACAATTAGAATGTTGGATCAGGTGATCCTTTATTATATAATCATCGTTGAGTATAATCCTAACCTTTTTACGATTAGCATATGAGATAGTCCCTTTGATCTCGATGCGTTCGTCTTCATTGATAAAGAAGACCGCACTGGCTCCTTCTCTAAATGCATTGCGGTCAGAAGACGCAGATGGCGTCGCTGGTGTCATCTCTATCTCGACTTTCTCAGCGATACTGTAGTGCATCTTATCTATACTAACTGGGTACCAAAGTATACCCGTCGAGATGCGCTCTTTAAATGTCTTAGCGTGGGATAATTTACGAAAGTATGCTTCTTCATGTTTGCGCTCTTCTTCGAGTGCTTCCAATAAAGAATCATACCTATCTGCCATACCTTCTTGTTAGTCCTATGTGGACTAATTCATCATGAGCTTTGGATTAGAAGCTCTCTTGCGATCATTTTCCTTGAGGTGTATCTTCCTCATCCTGATATTGTTAGGTGTGATCTCAACGTACTCGTCGTCTTCGATATACTCCATGCATTCTTCTAAAGAGAATAGCACTGGCGGAGCTAACTTCGCTTTATCATCAGCACCTGAAGATCTCATGTTCGTAAGCTTCTTAGCTTTGATTAGATTGACGACAAGGTCAGAGTCACGAGAGTGCTCTCCCACGACTTGGCCTTCATAGATCTCTACCCCAGGTGGGATAAAGAATCGTCCTCTATCTTGTAACTTGTCTAACGCAAATGGAATAGACACTCCTGTATGCATCGATATCATAGCTCCCTTAGATCTATGGGGGATATCACCTTTCCAAGGCTCAAAGTTTTCAAATCTATGCGAGATGATAGCCTCTCCTGCAGACAATGTCATCAAGTCCGTAGTCAATCCTATCAATCCTCTTGAAGGAATATTGAATTCCAAATGAGTCATATCTCCTTTAGGAATCATCACAGTCAACTCACCTTTACGCTGAGTAATTGCTTCGATTACTTTTCCACTATACTCTTGCGGCAAGTCTATAGATAGCAACTCTATCGGCTCACACTTCTTACCGTCTACTTCTTTGATGATCACACGTGGCTTACCCACTTGCAACTCATAACCTTCTCTTCTCATCGTCTCGATCAGTACAGACAAGTGCATGATCCCTCTTCCATATACATTGAAAGCATCAGGTGAAGCCGTCGGCTCAACCCTAAGTGCTAAGTTCTTCTCTGTCTCCTTTTCTAATCTCTCCTTCAAGTGTCTTGAAGTAACGAACTTCCCATCCTTACCAAAGAATGGACTATTGTTGATGGTAAATACCATGCTCATAGTCGGCTCATCAATTGGAATCGGCGGAAGCGGTTCTGGATGCTCAGCAGGACAGATCGTATCACCTATCTCAAATGAGTCAATACCAGTAACGGCACAAAGATCACCGTTCTCTATCATATCGGTCTTGGCTTTGCCTAAACCACTAAACTTAAACACCTCTTTTAGCTTAACTCTTTTACTTTGCCCTTCTCTATCAACTAAACAAAGCTGGGTCTTAGGATCCAATGATCCTCTCTGCACACGCCCTATAGCGATCTTTCCAACAAAGTTAGAGAAGTCAATAGTCGTGATCTGCATCTGAAGATGACCTGGGTTATCTTGTGGTGGATCGATATGCTCCAATATCTGATCTAACAAGTAGCTGATATCCTCTGCTGGTTCTTTCCAATCTTCTCCCATCCAGTTGTGCTTAGCAGAACCATATACTGTGTGAAAGTCCAACTGCTCTTCAGTCGCATCCAAGTTGAACATCAACTCAAACACATCCTCTTGCACCTCATCAGGGCGGCAGTTTTCTTTATCTACCTTGTTAACCACTACAATGGGTTTTAGGCCTAACTCCAATGACTTCTGAAGAACATATCTCGTCTGTGGCATCGGCCCCTCAAAGGCATCAACCAACAACAAGACACCATCAGCCATATTCAATACCCTTTCCACTTCACCTCCAAAATCTGCGTGACCAGGTGTATCGATAAGATTGATCTTAGTATCCTTGTATTGTACACTAATGTTTTTTGCGAAAATCGTGATCCCACGCTCTCTCTCAAGATCGTTGTTATCAAGGATAAGCTCTCCTTGAGGTAGCTTTTCTTGACCTTGCTCACAGAAGTGAATGATCTTATCGACGAGTGTCGTCTTACCGTGATCTACGTGGGCGATAATCGCCACATTACGAATTTTCTTCATATGTACTTAAATATGGTGCAAAAGTATAACTATTAAAGACGCCATGCGCACTTTCGCCAAAGACGAGAGATAACACTGCTAAAGAGCAGAAACACCAGTATTAACAAGTATCTAAGGTTAATCTGGCGTACAATTAATGGCAGGATTATACCGCAATAGACGTTTGAAGTGTATTTAGCTTGTTAAGACGCCCTCAGTCTGCTTACAATCTGTCCAATAGGTTGCTCTTAAAACCATCAGAGATTGGGATCTTGTCTTTGCCGATCACGACATGATTTCCCTCGAGGTAAGAGATACTCTCCAGTCGCACCACATAAGATCGATGGATCTTTTGATAAGACTTTGGAAAAGCTTCAGCGAGTGCTGAAAGACGTGTCTTCATCAAGTAAACTTTGCTGTCCGCATGGATCTTTACATAGTCTCCGTAAGCCTGTAGATAATGTATCTCATCGTAGGGCACTTTATAAAGACGTCTCCCCTCTTTTATAAGGTGCCAAGCTGACTCAACATGTGATTCACTTTTGATGCTCTCAGTTGCTCGGATGAATGACTTTTGAAATCTCGAAAAACTAATGGGCTTAAGCAAATAATCAAACGCCGCCAACTCAAATGCCTCAATCGCATGTTCTGCATAAGCAGTTGTGAAAATCGTAAGTATGTCTTGGTCAATTGATTCACGAAGTTCCAATCCCGTCATCAAAGGCATATTGATATCCAAGTATAGGATATCGATCGCTTCTGATTTCAATATTTTTTGTGCTTCAAGAGCATCTCCAGCTTCAATAACTTTAATTTCACCATCCAGCTTCAACAGATACTCACTGATTATCTTGCTTGCCAACGGCTCGTCATCAACGACTAAACAGGTATAACTCATGGAGCAAGATTTAATGATAAAGATGCTTGATATATACCTTCTTCTATTATTGAAGAGTACTGGTGTCGATTAGGATAAAGCAGATCAAGACGCTTTCGCAAATTCTTCAAACCCAGACCACCACTTTGTTCTTTTTGTACAGCTGTACAGTTGTTAGCTGTTCTTAGCTCAAGCTCCGTACAATCAAGTGAAATACTGATATGAATAAACGGGTCAACCTTATCCACATACTTAAAACAGTTTTCAATCAGCGGAAGTAGTATCATCGGTGCTATTAACTCTGAAGTTCTTTCTGGAAACTTAAATGTAACTCGATCAGATTTTTTAAGTCTGAGTTTTTCTAATGATATATAATCGGACAAGTATGACAATTCATCATCCAAGACAACTTGCTCTTGATCCGTATCATAGATCATATATCGAAGCGCATCAGATAGCTTCAAGATATAATTGCGCACTGCACCTGGGCTATCATTGGATAGTGAGTATATGTTATTCAAACTATTGAAAAGAAAGTGGGGGTTGACTTGAGACTTCAGAGCATTGAGTTTGACAGTGTGATTTTCTTGGACCAAGTCTAACTCTCTATCTTTTACAATAAACCAATCTTTAGCCAACTTGAACAATGTTGATGCCAATAGAAAAATGGAATTATACTGCACCAACTCAAGAAAACCATAGTAGCTGCTTAAGTAATACCCTTTGAATATCAAATCAGATAGCACATCGTAAGCAAAGTAATGAAGCCCTACGCCAAGCAAAGCCAACAACACAAATCCCAAACCATAAACAACATAATTGGCTTTGGTTATAAACTTGTTTATCAACCACCTATTGATATAAACGATAACAATCATCGGCAATAGAAAGAGACCAGTGTAGATAAAGTCTATCGCCCCGTTGTAATATTCCTTTGTAAAGAGTTGGAACAATATGAAAAAACACACCATCCAGAAGATGGTGTGATAAAGGATTCTATTTTTTAGCAATCGCTTCATATAGCTTACAGTTGGACATACTCATCTCCACTCTCATACAAGTCTTCATCGTCGCCATATTTTTCGATAAAGGCTCTGAGTTCTTTGGTTGATGCGGTCAACACTATCTCTCCTTGAGCGCCAAGCTTTTCATGTCTCAATCTTATTCTCTTTTCTTTCAATAGCTCCTCGATATAAGCGCCATCGAACATATCAATTTTGAGTTTCCTATTATTAAATGAGACTTTAGCAAAGGTGTGACCCGCTATATAGTTAGCTGCGAAGGCTCCCCTTCTTTGTTTGTCTCCTTTTGGATAAGGCATAAAGTCAAGATAGTAAGAACCACCTATCTCTGTCATATTGACTATAAGGTAAGTAGTGATGATCTCATCAAGTTGCTTCTCATGATATGTCAAGATGTAATAAGGTAAGAACTCCTGATTTTTAACTTTATATCCTTTAGGAGCAAATGAAGGCACACCAGGATTTATCGTAATCGATGAGTTATTTGTTGGGCTGACATATTTTTCAAATGTAATTTTGGATGCCTGCTCAAAGGTCCAAGAATCATCATCTGAAAACCCAAGCGAATAAAGAGATTCACTCAATTGGCTTGATACTTTTTTTTCTAATTCAGTCTCTTCATATTCATCTCTTTGTTGATCATTAGGACTGATGGTTACAGACGTATCTCCTGTTACAGATACTTTGATATCATAACTTAAATCCACCTTTAAACCAGAATCTTGTGCGCGCCAAGTACCCAACAGTCGATCATCTGTTACTCGTGTTGCATCCGTATAGATTGGATGCAATGACGGTATACAACTCGTGACCAATAAAACCACAACTATAAAACAGAATAGAACTCTCACTCTTGATAAAGCATTCATAATCACAATGTATTTAAGATTAATAATACTTCAAGTATCAGGAGAACAAGTAGTGTTACCCACTATAGTCGTTGAATCAGCCTAAATCGTCGTTGAATTAACAACTCTCACTATTAACATGAGTTTTACCCGCTTAAAATGACATAGCGGCGCCAAAGACTACGAGAAAAACAAGCATAATGGCATAGAAAGCAAGGAAGATAATCATCAGTATACCGACGAATTTGAAACAAGACTTTAACTGTTCCAATCCCCAAGCAAGAGCTTCACTGTCGGAGTCGATCAATGCTTGCTTAGTCTTGGTTCCAAATCGATAAAGGTAAAATGTTGGAAAAAAGTATAACAATGCTATCACAACATACATAATACCAACTCCGGCCCCCATACCAGCGGCTCCCATGCCAGTATCTTCAAGTCCTGCCATTGCTGATCCCATGATCGACCCAAAGAACACCCCAACGATCACCATGATGCCGAGCATAACAAATGTGACTATAGCTATGAACTTAGCCCACTTTGCAGCCTCCTTTAGATAGCCTCGTGATGCTTCAGTGATCACAAAGCCATCATTCATGTTGCTGTCTAATAAATTGTCATCTTCCATGTTATTACGTTTTGTTTTGTCTATAATTGATTGTGACTATCAATATATGGAATATATCCATAATATATAAATTCAACTTCAACGATTTCGACTATGGGTTTCATGAGAGCAGAGGTATATAAGCTTAGTTCTAACACCCTTGGCGAAGGACCAGTATGGGATCATCGATCAGAAGAGTTACTCTGGGTAGACATCGACGAGCAGAAGCTCTACATCCTAAAAAAGAGTAAAGAGCTTGAGATCCATGAATTTGAAGAGAAGATAGGGTTCGCATGTCCGGCCAGCAATGGCAACTATATCATCGGACTCGCTAATGGCATATATGAATACAATCGTCAAACCAGAAGCGCTGCTCTACTTCATCATCCCGAGACAGATAAAACTAACAATCGGTGGAATGATGGGAAGTGCTGTCCTGATGGAGCCCTTTGGGGCGGTACCATGTCACAAGATGAAAAATTGAATCAAGGAGCACTTTATCAATTGAGTACCCATAAGAAGCTTACTAAAGTATTGGGTAAAGTGAGTATCTCTAATGGTCTCGCTTGGCACAAAGACTTGAACAAGATGTACTACATCGACTCACCTACTCAGACGATACAAGTCTTTGATTATAAACCTGGATGCGAGGTCATTACAAAGTCTCATGAGTTTGCAACTGATAAATCATTAGGTTATCCAGATGGGATGTCAATAGATGAGGACGGCATGTTGTGGGTGGCACAATGGGATGGATATTGTATAGCTCGCTATCATCCTGGGACAGGACAGATGATTACTAAGATCGATGTACCAGCACCTCGCGTTACGTCATGTTGTTTTGGCGGTAAAGATCTTTCTCGCTTATTTATTACTACTGCTCGAACAAGACTCTCTTCTGAGGCACTTGAAAAGTACCCATTGAGTGGATCCGTCTTTGTCGCCGATACAAATACGAAGGGCTTAGTAATGACGCCCTTTGGATAGGCAATATTTAATCAGGCTTAAAGACGCTGTGGTGTTCACTATTAGCAACTATCTCTTCTTTGTCCATCAACTGTTTTCTAAATTCTCCTTTTACAAACATCTCTGCCTGATCTTTATAAAAAGAGCTTAACACATTACCAGATTGACCAGTGGGCAATATACTCCAAGAGTCTTTGTCTATATCTTTTAGATTAATGACTCTTCTTGATGATGGGCCTGCTTTTGTTTCATATACGCCATCTCCATTCAAAAGATACTGCTGGTTATTGATTACATCAGTTGAGCCTGACATTTCAAAAGGACCAACATTAAAGTATGATCGAAGTGTCTCATTAGTTGAGAAGGCATGTGCATGTTCTAGCGTATGCACCTTCCCCCAACCCAACTCTGTAGCAGAAAGTTCTGATACCGTTTGCTTGAAGGCCGCCTGCACAATATCCGCTTTGGCTTCTTTCTCTGATGTTGACTGATCGTCCCACCAAGGAGCAGCGTCATTAGCTATGAGCGGTTGTACACTTCTCTTCATCAGATGCGTACCGTTGAAGGTTGCCCATCTCTCGCCAAGTTCATCAATCGTCATCTTGTGAAGGACATGGTATAACCACTTTACGTAAATTGTCGGTCCTTTTTCTTTTGATGCAAAAGATCCATCCCACTTTTCAACTATGGATAACATCTCTGATTCTGAAGCTGAAAGGTCATTTTTGGAAACTGCACTAAGCATTGAGTTTCTAATTTCAATTGCATTATCAGAAGTGTCGTCCAACAGCATCTTCTTCATATCAGCGACTGACCAGCGATCATTAGCTTCTATCAGACTAACGATTCTTCTGGCTCTGTCTTCTGGTAGATAGTAACCTGGGTGCTGAGTGCTATCAGTACCCAATGATTGATTGTTAGCGCTATAGACATAACCTTTAGCAGGATTGACTGCTTGTGGATTCTGATTAAAATCATAAAACTCTGTGATATCATCTTTTCCAGACGCTCCGTCTAAGATCAATTTAGAATTAACATGCTCCGGTCGTTTGGGTAATTTGGCGGCAGCCCACCACGCGATATTACCTTCTACATCTCCGTACATCACGTTGAGTCCAGGAGCATGAATTAGAGCTGCTCCATCTCTGGCTTCTTCCAATGTATGACTTGTGATGATCTTATGTGAAGCTTCTAATAATCTCAATGGAAACTTCTGATACACCCACCACATAGCAACTGGATCGTCGCTTGACACCTCAGCTATCACGTCTGACATCACAGGGCCGTGGCGTGTTTCACGTACTTCTATAGTTACATCATCTCCATCTTTAACTTTGATGGTCTCAGATCTTACTTTATAATCTTCCCAATGATCTATAGCCCAATATTGCCCCTTGTGTTCTGGGTTAGATCTTTCTCGATAATAATCTATGTCGTCATTTTCAAACATCGTTAAGCCAACAGCATGATGCCTGTTATGACCTATTTGCGCAAGCGGAAATCCTGCTATGTGATAACCGTATAACTCAAAGTCAGGTGCTGAGATATGCGCTTCATACCAGACTGATGGCTGAGAATATCCTATATGAGGATCGTTAGCAAAGAGGACTCCGTTGGTCTCACTTCTTGATGGACCTATCACCCAGCTATTACTACCGATGAGTTCTGGCACAGGTAGGTCTTCCATCAACTGATCGATATGCATTGACATCGGACTATAATCAGGTCCACTATCACTCGTTATAAATGTTGATCCCGGCGCTACATGTACATCTAGTGCCTCCATATAATCTGAACCGTAAGTCTTGGTGATGTAATCTAATATGGGCTCTGTCCTATGTGCTACCGCAAAACTGTAAGACATATAACCAATCACATTGTAGACATCTTCCAATGTAAAGGGTTCCATCTCTACACCAATCAGTTTATGTTCTACTGTCTTACTACCCTTACCGATATATGAGTTTACACCTGCTACATATCCAAGAACCATATCTCGAAGTTCACCATTTGCGTTCTTTTGAAAGTTAGCAGCTTCTAATTTTGATTGATGAGCAAGCCCAATCGTTCTAAAAAACTTATCATTTTCTAAAACGCCGTCACCAAATAATTCTGATAATCTACCTGGAGCAATTCTTCTGATCAAGTCCATCTGCCACAGCCTGTCTTTGGCATGTACGTAGCCCAAAGCTTTGTAAGCATCACCTACTGAGGACGCATATATATGTGGGATGCCATAGTCATCATAGTAGACATCGACGGATCCCTCAAGTCCTTCTATCTTACTTTGCTCACTATAGTCTGGGGCAAGGTTAGAAACATAGAGATATCCAGCGGCAGCTGTCACAAATAGCAACAACAGTAGTATAGTCAGGATGCGAAGTAACCACTTTTTCATATATGAACGATTGTTCCGTAATGTAAGATTGTCAGTCTAAAAGAAACATTTTTAGGTTTATATAATTGGACAGGACTTAGCATAACCTCAAATAATAAAGCCGCACAAAGTAACTTTCGAAACCTTGCGCGGCCTTAATTATACACATCAGGAGATGGTGAAGGATCAAACTATTGTCTGATCTTCTCCTCGATATTTGTGTGTTTCAATTTCTTGTTGTGAGTGTGATTATAATCACTGTTCACCTTTACTTAATAAACGAGGCGGTTACCTAATCTGTAGGTTAGATTGTTGGCAGGTCCACTGATACAGCTTACTGCCGCTACCGAGTATGGTGGCTCCATAAAATGTTTAAGAATGTGAAAAAATCAATCATCGAGAGCCCTCTGACTTAGCTGAGTATGATCTACGAATAGTTCAGAATGAAAAAATAGGAAGATCTGAGGAAAATAGGACGATGCGTGAAGGGTTTGAGATCAATACTTTGGGTAGCTGGTCATGTCAAAGAGCAGTCATGATTGTATGGAAACTATCATTGATATAAATATACTATGTTTTGACTTAAAACACAAATTCAATCATAAATTATGTGATTATATTGTTACGCGGAACATATCATGGCAGAGACAAACCCTTGCAATACATATGAAAATTCATATAGCTTGCAATGAAGCGAAGAGTTAGAATCTATACGAAGATGTAAAAGAAAGTAGCCTATCGGATAAAGGGATCAGCCTTAAAGAGTCTTAATCTAGTCTTTGGACTAACAATAGTAGACCGAGTATAGATGTGGCTTGAGCAATACTATCACCAAGCACTTTAGTCCAATTGACCTCTTCTTTTTGCCTATCGGATCTACTGTCTTTGGCTATCGTCCAGACATTTATGATCGAGCCCGGTTGTACGTCTGGATACTTTCTACCAAACAAGAAGGCCTTCTTGACTTGCTTTACTTCACCATTTGGATAGCGAACTATAATCTTGTCTTTACGTGCGTTATCAGCAAATCCTCCTGCGTAATTGTTGATATAATAAAGGGCATTCTTTCCTTCTATATAAGGAGCATTTACTTCAGTCTCATCGGATTGCTGAATGAAAGTAGTAGCACCAGTTATCTTGACGAAGTTATTGACCTTAGGGATAAAGAGCGAGTCTCCTTCAAGCAATACATGATTATAGAGACTTGATGGATCCGTGAGTAACTCATCCAATCTCATAATTAGAAAGCCAAGGCTGTCTTGTGCTCTATAAAATGTAGCAGCTGCTGGATACGCCTCTTTTGTTATGCCTCCTGCTCTTTGTACAATATCATATATGCTCTCATTATCCTTCATGAGACTGTAATCTCCCGGAGACACTACCTCTCCATAGACATGCACATTTTGTTGCAGCTCAAATCGTGGTACGTATCGCACAAATATCTGATCAAAGGGTTCTAACGTAAAATCTTGTCCATCGGACTTTTGCAATTGATTGCGATCAATGGCCACTTCATGAATTACAGTTTCAGTTGGCTCGTTATTTCTGATCACAACACGAGCCACTTCTATACGATTGGTTGCCGAGGATCTTTTAAAACCATTGGCCAATAGAACAGCATCTTTCATCGTCATGCCTTCGCCATAAACAAACTCACCTGGTTCATTGACAGCACCAGAGATCGTTATGAAAACGTTCTCTTGAAAATCATTCTGCGAGAAGACATGGAGCGAATCATAAGGCTCCATCAGAATGTTATCAGCAGCATTAGGATCATTGATCAATCGCTCAAGATCTAACCTCACATAGTCATGCTTGTTAGGGTTCAATGGATCCAATCTATGGACAAATGCATATGGGGCTGCATCACTTCGTAGCCCACCTGCTAACTCTATCAAATCAGAAACTTTGATCGTACCGCCACTATCGTAATCAAACTGCTCTGGAAACCTCACAGCACCAGCTACCTTAATATACTTGTTGTCTAAAAATCGCTCCTTAGACCATACCTCTAACTCATCTCGGTCTTGCATCATAATCAATGATGAAGGCCCTACTCCATTGAGCGCATCTTCTAATGAAACAGGAATGATACTGATCCGACCTGACTCGTTGAGTCTTTTCAGATAGGCTTTGTCCATCTTGGTTGATGACCGGACGCCAGCAAGAAGTAGAAGATCCTTCAAGGTTAACCCTTTCACCAGCTGAAAGTTACCTTCACTTCTGACGTCTCCTGTTATGGTTACGTAGTTCTCTAACTCATCAAGTATCTCGGTCACGATCACTTGATCACCATTCTTTAATGGAAAGTCAGCTTTTTGCTTTACTCGCTCAGCATAAGGCACATCTTTGACGACTCTCTTGTCATTCTCATATCGATTGATCTTCATAGATCTAAGCAAAGCCTTGCCTTTGAGTCCGCCTGCAAACTCAATCAAATCAAATAAACCATCAGTCTCCTTAAGCTCATAAGTATGTTCTCTTTTAACAGGACCTTCTATCGTAGCTAACTTTTGAGCCGCAGGTACGAAGATGTAATCACCATTGTTCAGCGAAAAGTCTTGGATATATATCGGATTGGTCAGTAACTGATAAAAATCAAAGATCTCTTCTTCTCCTGTTCTTTTGATCAACTTGATATTACGGACACTACCATCATCAGTCATACCTCCAGCAGCAGCTATTACTTGAGTGATGCTATTGGCTGCAGAGATCGTCATATCTCCTTGCTTCATGACCTGCCCAAATACTTGTACTCTTATTGGTCGGATGGCCGTTACTGTCAGACTGAATTGATTAGGCGAGAATCTATAAAACTGTCTGTAAGCCCTCTCTAATCTCATTCTCGCTTCTTGTCTTGAAGCTCCTCCTATAGTCACCTTGACTCGACTTTCATATATAAGCACGGAACCATCATCAGCAACTACATGTCTCTCTTCTGCTGCTGCAGCCCCATAGATCGCAACTACAACTTCATCCCCTGGACCGAGTATGTAAGATTCTGGTGGGTTGTAACCTTGTCCAAGTGGTATGAGAGATATTTGGCCTGACCGAAAAAAACTATGTCCATAGATTAGCTCAGGTATAGAGTCCAATACCAATCCAAGAGAATCACGTTCTATAAACAAGGAATCTTGACCTAAGGAGTCTAATTCTCCAGTAACTGACGTGTCTTGTGTATAAGCCGCATCACGATCTAAAAAACGTTGTCTGTAGTAGGCCTCTAAAAGACGCCAGACATCTTCAGTCTCACTGACAGATAGATTGTCAAGATCCTCTGAATCATACCCTTCTTCTTCTAATAATGCGTAGAACTCTTCTTGATCTATACCTCTACGATCCAACTCTAATTTAAGTTGATCTTCATAGGGTGATATCTGAGCTGACATCGAGCCATGCAGGAGACATATGCAAGCCATCATACTACATATCCATCTCAACGATGTATGTGCTATCCTCAGATCAATCATATTACAAATAAATACGATGTAAATATAATCGCTCAAACGTAGGAATTGTTAGATATGACTACGTTTTAGTGATTTTTAATATATGTTTATGATCATGAGCAGCTTAGGAGGCCTATTCTGGACCTACATCTACCCAATCATTGCCTCCTTTTTATACCGATTGATCGATCTTTTACCAAGTGATTCTCCCACATCTCGATGGAAGTCGGTCCGTAAGAATCCAACCTTTTCGTATCCTCAATCCAAGAAGCAGCAAGAGCATATACTATTCTATTGTCCTTCTCTTGGAGAGTATGAAAGCATCGCTCCTATCATCTCATTGCTCAAGGCAAATGTAGCTCCACCCTTCATCGAAGTCACCTTCTTTTCGCCGTCAGGCTATAGTCCATTGCATGGTGATATCAGACATCAAGCTGATCATATCTCATATTGTCCTGCAGACACAAATAGCTTGGTCAGCACTTTCTTTGATAATCGAAAGGTAAACCATGTTGTAATCAGCTCTCTTGCTCTTTGGCCAACAATGCTAGAGTATCTATATAAGCAGAATATCGGTTATAGTTTTGTTGCTGGCAGTATAAAAAAAGGACTCTTAAAAGATATCTTTCTGAGTAGCATGTCTAAGTTTATCAATCGAGCAAAGCACGTTATTGCTATTGATAAAACGGACCTAGAGCGATTAAAAAACAATACAAAAAGCCATAACATTACTCATCAAGGAGACCCAAGAGTTGACGGTGTGATAGCTCAGATCAGCAAAGCAAAAGAAGATGAGATAGCTGACCAATATTTCGTTAACCATTCTTTCGAAAACAAGAAAATAATCTTTGCCAGCACACACCTTGAAGATGAAGACATTATCATACCAATATTAAAAGACCTAATTGAAGAAGGATATCGTATCATCATCGCCCCCCACCGTTCTGAGCGATCAGATGAGATCTCCAAGCGATTAGCATCAAAAGGAATCTCAAGCACATTTCACTCCTCTTACAAAAATGAGCAGCAGGTGTTGGTCATAGACAAGATTGGTATACTTAAACACCTATACCAATCTTGCGACTTGGCTTATGTTGGCGGTGGCTTCAAGACTGGACTTCATAATATAGCAGAACCTCTTTTTTCTAATTGTTACACCATCGTAGGACCCAACATCTCTAACAGCTATATCGCAAAGAGATTAGAAAACAGCGAAACTGTTGACATCATTCATAGCACTGAAGGACTAAGAGAAAAAATCACCTCTTACGTACCAAGTGACAACTCAATCAAGGATATAGTTCAGCGTGTACTTTCTAATCATCTCGGTTCTGCTGATCGGATATACAAAGTGCTATTCGAGAACAAGTAAATTGAAAACAAGAACTTGATCAATACGGGTCAACGTCTACAGAGATATTGACTTGTCTTACTTCTTTGTCTTTCTTAATGACATTAACCACTCCAGTAATGAGATCTTTGACTTTATTGACGATGGTGTGATCCTTTTCGATTCTGATATAGATGACTTGCTGATATTTATTGCGCACACGCAGTAAAGGCGGATCAACTGGGCCTTGTACTCTTTTGCCCAGTTTGCTTGAGAGCATCGCAGACATCTTTTGAGCGGCCTTTCGCGTCTTTTGCAACTCTTGATGTCTTATCCAGATGGCTATGAGATTAAAGTGTGGAGGAAATAAAAACTCCTTCCGTTCTAAAGATTCCCGTTGATAGAATCTCGCATAGTCGTTTTCTATAACATCTTTCAGTACCGGGTGATCAATCTTAAAGGCCTGTATCAAAACCTTCCCTGGCGTCTCTCTCCGACCCGCTCGTCCTGACACTTGCGTCAGCAATTGAAAACTTCTTTCTGCCGCTCTAAAATCTGGAAATGAAAACAATCCATCTACGCTGATGATCCCAACCAGCGAGATATTGTCAAAATCAAATCCTTTAGTTATCATCTGTGTACCCACCAAGACATCAATCTGCCTCAACCTAAAGTCAGCCAACATCTGCTCTTGCTTTCCTTTCGTCCTAGTCGTATCGTAGTCAAACCTTGCCACCCTTACCTCGGGTAACAACTCGGACAGCGTCTCTTCTATCCGCTCTGTTCCTGCCCCGAGCATATGCATATCATGATTACCACAAGCTGGGCAATCTTCATATTTGCGCTGTCTATAACCGCAGTAGTGGCACTTGATATCTCCAATCGCTTGGTGATAAGTCAACGTGACATCACAGTTAGGACACTCTGCTGTCCACGCACAAAAATTACATCTTTGGATGGGAGCGTAACCTCTCCTATTTTGAAAAAGTATAACCTGTTCCCCTCTAGCTACAGTGTCTTTAATCTCATCGAGCAATGCCGCAGAGAAGTGTTCTTTCATCAAGCCTTTCTTATAAGCATCTTGCAGGTTGATCACTTCTATAGTCGGTAGCACACTGTTCCCATACCTCTTGTTGAGTGTGACGTAACCATATTTTCTGACAGATGCATTATACATCGACTCTAACGAAGGAGTAGCTGTACCCAAGAGCACTTTGGCCCCATAGATCTTTGCGAGCATGATGGCACTATCTCTTCCTTGGTACTTTGGATTGGGATTGTCCTGCTTAAAGGATGAGTCATGCTCTTCATCTATAATCACCAATCTCAAGTCCGAAAACGGCAAGAACAAAGAAGACCTTGCACCCACGAATAGCTTGTTAGCATACATAGCCGCGTTCCAAATCTCAACACGCTCATGGTCGTTGATCTTACTGTGATAGACCAATAGCTGTGACCCTATCTGAGCCATCAATCGATCTACAATCTGAGTGGTCAAAGCGATCTCTGGTAACAAGAGCAATACCTGACCACCTGCTACTAATACCTCAAGGATCTGCTCTACATAGATCCGTGTCTTCCCGCTACCTGTGATACCATGTAACAAGACTACCTTGCCTTCATCCATGTGGGCCTTGATCTCTCCAAGAGCTCTTGTTTGCTCATCACTCAGTGGTGCCAAACTAAAGTCATCTTCCTTGCCATCAAGTGTCAGTCTACTCACTTCTCGTGTCACTATCTCGATGATGCCTTTTTTCTCAAGTCCCTTAATGACAGAGCTATTAACACCTGACATCTCATATACAGACTTCTTTAGTACACGGGATTGCTTCTGTGATAGACTCATCAATGCCAACAAAGCGCGCTTCTGATGCGCCGACTTGCCGGCAGCATCTAAGGCTGCTTCTTTGTCCACATCATATGGCGGCACCAAAGCCAAAAAGTCCTCTGTCCTTACTTTATATCTATGCTTGAGCTCTTCCTTGATATACAAGACGCGCTTGTGCATCAAGCTCTTGATGATCGGATAGACGGTCTTTTTATCTAAGATGTCTTGTATCACATCTGTGGTTAACTCCTGCTGGATAGACATGGCCTCAGTGATCAAGAACTCATCATCGGTGAGTTCAAGTTCGTCAAGATTGATACCGACATTAAGGACAAACTTGGTTTCGCTGGCAAGCTTCAATCCAGCCGGTAAAGCGACATTCATCACTTCTCCAAGATTAGCGTGATAGTACAGTGCCATCCAAGACCAGAACTTTGCTTGTTGCTCTTGGATGATGGCTGATTCATCAAGTATCGAAACTACATTCTTGATACGTCCGATCGGCTTGTCTTGATGCACCGACATGATGATACCGGAGTATAGCTTGTTACGCAAAGGGACTTCTGCCCTTACGCCATATTGCACCAGGTCCAACAAGTCCATTGGCACGGCGTAGGTATACGTCTGTGGCAAAGCAAGAGGCAGTAATACCTCTACAAATACGGGTTTAGATGTATCTATCAATTGTTATTTCAAAATGTCAAAAGTACACTTCTTGAGCCACTCGAAAAGTGTTGGCATGTGCCTCAACTATATCTCTTAACTGATGAGAATATCCGCCTCCCATAGAGACAGCGACAGGTACTCCAATTTGCTTACATAGATCAAAGATAAATTGGTCTCTTCTTTTACATCCATCGCGACTGACATTCAAGCGTCCAAGTTTATCTGTGCCAAGGATATCAACTCCTGATAGGTAAAATATAAAGTCCGGCTCAAACTCATCTATCACTTCAGGCAAGTGCTGCTCCAATGATGACATATATAGCTTGTCTTCGCATCCATCTGGCAGACCGATGTCGAGATCAGATTGTTGCTTTCTAACTGGATAGTTTTTAGCACCATGTACACTTAACGTAAATACTTCTTCTCTCCCTTGAAAGATATGGGCAGTACCATTTCCTTGGTGTACATCAAGATCTATAATTAGAATTTTCTTAGCTAAGTCATTTTGCAAAAGCATGTTAGACGCTATAGCTATATCGTTGAAGATGCAGAAGCCTTCTCCATGATCTGCGAATGCATGATGCGTACCTCCTGCAATGTTTAATGACACACCATCTTGCTGAGCGTGTAAGGCACATTGATAAGTACCAAAAGCGATATGCCGACCTCTCGTTATCAAGTCCGGTCTTACTGGAAACCCTATCGCTCGTGCTTCCTTTCTTGTAAGTGAGAGCTCTGCCAATTGATCAAGATACTCCTTGGTATGCGTTAGTAGTATATCCTCATCGATGAGTGCTTCTGGATGAAAGAAGTCATCTTCTTGCAAAGTACCCTCCCTAAGTAATTGCTCCGGCAGCAAGTCATACTTTATCATGGGGAACCGATGTCCCTCTGGCAACTGATACTTATATATAGGCGAAAAGGCTACTTTCATCTTACGATAAAAGAAGCCTTTTCTGCGTATAAAAGTTTATGATCTTGTAGTTTTTATTCGACGACAGTCACATCTCCCTTAAAGGTCTTGACTGCACCGTTATCTTTATAGATCCTTACCGAGTAAACGAATACTCCAGCGTTGATTCTGTTATCACTATATCTACCGTTCCATCCAAAGGTGATATCGTTAACAAGACCACCTCTCATCTCATAGACTTTATTGCCCCATCTATCAAAGATATAGATGTCATATGTAGCTTCGTTACCCGGCTCTGTCTGAGGAAAGAATCTATGGTTACCGATAGCACTGTTAGGGCTTATGATATTAGGGAAGTAAACACTTCCTATACCATCCACTTCAAGCGTGATCTCAGCTGTACTAACACATCCTTCAGCATCTATAACAGTTACTGAGAATGTTGTTGTTTCTTCGATCAAAACCGTTGGATTGGGACAATCATAGCAGCTTAGCCCAGGCACATCCGCCCACTCTATACTTGCTATATCTCCACTGTAGTTAAGTATCAACTCATACTCTCCCGCAGGATCGACAGTGATCGATGTTATCGACAACGCGTTGTCTCTATCATCAGTGATTGACACTTGGCCAAAGGACATACATCCATTAGCATCTGTAAGATCAAAACTATAATCTCCAAGCGCCAAGCCAGTCACTGCAAATGGTAAAGAAGTTATAGTTGTTACGCCCTCTAATCCGAACACGGAAAAAGGTGGAGTGGCTCCTGGGATATCGCCAATGACGAAACTCCCATTCGCCCCACCTTCGCATGATCCAATTAAATCTTGTACAACTATCTCCATTTCTGGAAGTACGTTGATCTCTATTGTTGCTATACTATCACAGAGATTGGCAGTAAGAGATGTATCTCTATACGTACCGCTTTCTGTTATTTGCTCTCCACCAAAGTCATAAGCATCGCCTTCGCAGATAGTCAAAGTGCCTAAGTCTACTGTGATGGCGTCGACAAATACCACATTGACCATAACTGTGGAATCACAACCGCTATCCGTTGTAAAGGCGAGTGTGTATTGTCTCTCTTCGTCCAAAGTAAAGTCTCCCATCGTAATGGACTGACCATTACACATCTGTAAGTCACCTAAGTCGTTGACGATAGATGGTACTACTGTAAGATCGAGTGTGACTACACTATCGCAACCATCTGCTGCAACTAAAGTCACATCGTATCGACCTGTAGTTGTGTATGTCTCACCTTCATAACTGAAAGGTGCAGTCTCACAAGTAGTCTCAAAAATCTCTGTAGCTATCTCTTCTCCTATCTCAAGGGTCACGATCACAACACTATCACAACCACTGGCTGTTGTTGTTGCAAACTCATGTTCTCCTTCCGTGTCTATTGTAAATCCTTCATATTCAAATATCTCACCAAAACAAACACTTTCGATAGGAAGATATGTTGGTTGTATTTCTTCTAACATTGTGATATTGATCGTATGGATACTATCACATCCCGTTACTTGAGAAGTTAGTGTCTCTGCAAATGCTCCAGCCTGATCGTATGATTGACCATTGACATTTATAGAGCTACCAAAACAGATCTCATGATCTTCTGATGTCTCGATTGGGCTAATACGTGTTATTGTGAGCGTGATTGTACTATCACAACCAGCACTGGTCTCAAGGAGAATGCTATGTGGTCCGTCATCTGTTATGGTTGTCGTTCCTACTTGATATGATGCATCTGGACAGATAGCCACTTCTCCAAGATCAACTACAACATCTTGCAACACTTCAACCGTTACTAAGACTGTACTGTCACAATTATTTCTATTTGTAAATATCACTGGTTCATCTTGAACCGCTCTATCAAAAGTTCTATCTCCTATCGTTACTGAAGCACCATCACATATCTGATGTGTCTCAGATGATGATTCTGGCTCAAGTACAGTAAGAACAAGATGAACTGTACTATCACAGCCGCCTTGACCAAGTCCAGCTCCTACAATCATCTCATCAACTGAAGTTGAGAAAGACTGATTGAAAACTGAGAATGACTCTCCTGAGCAAATAGTTTCTTCTAATTCTTCTGGTGTAGGTTCTTCAAAAATCAAGTTGAAGCTTAACGTACTATCACATCCATCTGCAGAGACTAATGTCACACTATGTGGACCTTCAGTCGCGAATGATTGATCAAACATCTCAAATGCCACTCCAGGACACGTAGAGAACTCACCAATGTTAGTCTCTGGTGTTTCAAAAAACACAACTTCAAATATCACGATGCTATCACAACCCTGAGGTGTTTGCAAAATCACATCATATGCTCCTTCATCAGTGTATGTGTTGTTAAATCTATCGATTGATTGGCCTGGACAGGTATTGATTATACCAATATCTGTACGCGGCACTTCACTGTAGATAACTGAGAAAGATACGATACTATCGCAACCCTTACTTGACGTAAATGTCTCACTGAAGACTCCTTCATCAGGATATGAGTTACCATTATACTCTACTGCAACATTAGGACATGTCTCAAATGTTCCAAGGTCAATCATTGGAATCTCAGTGTAAGCAACTGAAAAAGTTACAATACTATCACAGCCATCACTTGACGTAAATGTCTCACTATAATCTCCTTCATCAGGATATGAGTTACCAGCAAAATCAATTGCTACACCAGGACATGTTTCAAGTACACCTATGTCTGTTGTTGGAATCTCAAAATACACTACTTCAAATGCCACTATACTATCACATCCTGCATCGGTCTGAAGCGTTACTTCATATACATTTTCGTCCGTGTAAGTATTACCTAACACCTCAACTCCTTCGTCAGGGCACGTATTTATAATTCCGATATCTGTTCGAGGTATTTCTGTAAAGGCAACTGTAAATGATACGATGCTATCGCACCCATCACTTGACGTAAATGTCTCGCTATAATCTCCTTCATCAGGATATGAGTTACCATTATATTCTATTGCTACAGCTGGACAAGTTTCAAGCACTCCAAGATCTGTTGTTGGAATCTCAAAGTATTCAAGTTCAAAGCTTACTAAACTATCACAACCGTCAGTTGCTATTAAAAGTACTTCGTAAGAATCTTCAACTGTATACTCCTGATTAGCAAACGTAAACGGTGTCCCTGGACAAGTGAAAAATATACCAGCATCAGTTGTTGGTAGTGGTGTAAAGCTAACAGTAAACGTTACTATACTATCACAGCCATCAATACTCGGCACTGTATCTCTATATCTTCCAGCAACATCGTAGGTATGATTGAGGTACTCCAATGGAACACCTGTACATCCTTGCACTTGTCCGCCATCCGTAACAGGTATAGGTCTAAGTACTGTTAGTTCTAAGGTGGATATACTGTCACATCCATCTGGTCGTGAGATCAACTCAGAATAAGTACCAGAAACTAAACGATCTATACCAGCAAAATTAAATGCATCACCGTTACAGATAGTCCTTGAAAAAGTAGTTTCTGCTGCTCCGCCTATCTCTGCTCTGATGTATACGTTTTGCGTACATCCATCTGTTGTTGTCGTTTGAAGATCTGCCTCAAGGTTGTCTTGATCAATTGTAAAACCATATTCTGGCAACTCAATCTCATCACCTGGGCATATCGTTGCATTGATAGTTGTATCCTGTACTTCAAAGAAAGATATCTGCACATCATATATCAAACTATCACATCCAAGAGAAGAAGGTATTCTAATTAATCCACTTGGATTATTAATGTCAAATGTTTCGCCTTGCTCTATTACAGATTCGCCTTCACATATCATATCGTTAACTGGGATAGTAGTTGGCTCTATCATAGATACATTAGCAACCACTATACTATCACATCCATTTGACGCCCCACCTAAAATTATAATCTCTTCATCCACTAGTGCTCCACTTACAGTTGTATTTCCAACTTGGAAAGTTTCACCCGGACACAAACGTCTAGTTAGCTCACTTCTCGGCACTTCTTGAAAAACAAGATCTACTGTTACAGTAGCTGCACAGCCATTGT
The DNA here is from genome assembly GCA_938022935.1 of uncultured Saprospiraceae bacterium. Taxonomy (GTDB): domain Bacteria; phylum Bacteroidota; class Bacteroidia; order Chitinophagales; family Saprospiraceae; genus JAJRXG01. The sequence goes on along the minus strand of CALIHL010000122.1, from coordinate 9,552 downwards.
TCCCTTCATCAAGGTCTACAGTAAATGGATATGTCATCGAATCATCAAAATTCATAACCCTACCAGGGGCAATCTCTAAAGGAACCACTTCTCCCATACAATGTACGGATGTAGGAATCGTATCCGATTCTGCATCTAATATTGTAGCTACAATGTGTATAAAATCACATCCACCTGTAGGGATATACATTTCTGTGTTGTCCTTATCAAATCTAAAAGTAGCACTCCCTACTGCAACGACAGAGTCCTTGTTAGAACATAAGTCAAATGCCATCTCCGTAATGTTGGCTACTCCCGTAACATTAAGGCTTATCATTTGAATACTATCGCAACCATTGGAAGCTGGGATAGGTAATGTATAAAGTCCTGATGCAGTCTCAGTTAAGATCGTGTCATAGTTAGTACCGAAAGGTGGTCCATCAATCAAATTACCTTTGATCCATCCGACATTCATCCCATTTACAATCGTATCGTAATAATAGTATGCTTCACCACATGACAAACCACGACCAGGATAAAACCTTGTCGATATCTGCGGTTCTAGTCTATTGATCGTTGCTCTGAAATTTGAGCCACAAGCATCTTCTCCTCTGATTACAGTATCTCTATATATTTCGATGCCTTCAAACAGAATAAAATCTCCTGAACATAAAGTAGTATCGACAACTATCGGTTCTTCTGGAGCCTCTATATCTACAAAGAAACTCTTCGTAATTGGAGGTGCACCACAATCTGTATAACCCGTGATTGAAAAACCAACATTCTCTCGTGGTGTTTCACCTTCAACACTAATCCTTCTAAATTCACCTTCAAATGCATCAACAAAAGCCAATGAACCTGTTGGGATAAAATCAAACAGATCTAAATCACCTGACACTTCAAGTCTATAATCTTGATAGTTCAGTCCGAACATTTGTATAAAGTCATATGTCACTCCTGCAGCATTACATAGCACAGGATTCTCATCTGGTATAGTACCAAAAAGTGGAAAAAGTGAAAGATCATCTATTGTCAACAAGAAGTTGTCTGATGCAACATTAGCGTCGTCGGGTGTAAATGTAAAATTAAGTGTTTGTCCTGCATAGTCTTGAAGGACATTGCCTGGTGTCCATGTTCCAAGAATACCATTGTCATCTTGATTAGGAAGCACTACATCAGAACACTGTATACCTGAAAGGTTAACAAACCTTACAGTACCTTGACAGGATGCATCTGTGCTTGCAACAACGCTAACATCAATCTCATCATAGAGTTCACAATTGTTATCATCAACTACTGTTACTTTATAAGTCCCACTTAAGGTAGGATCGATATTGTTGAATATTATATTATGATTCCCATTATTTATATTCCCTTGGGTTGTTGTACCATCTGGAAAAGCCCAGAAGTAATCTGAGTTTGGGTTAGCCGCTGTGATTAATTTAAAACTTCCTTCGCCTTCACAGACTATGTTGCCTGCTGGGCCACCTTCTATCTGAAGATTAACTGATGAGTTAGATCTAGGCAGACCTTCTAAGTTAATAGTTCCTATGTCATATGATCCTCCATCTGACTGGGTACCACCTGTTATAAAAACAACTATCGCTGTGCCATCTCCACCGACATTAAAGGTTTCTGATATTGAAAAAGTCTCAGTCGAAAACGATCCACATATCAAAGTAGTTTTTTCTTCACCAGTCTCAGTATTCAATATTCTGACTTCAAGCGCGTCAGTACCTGCCCACTGATCACCATTGTCTGATGGACATTCCTCTACAGTTACATCCGCAGCGGATTGATCATTGGCTGTACCACACTTAAGATCCCCTCTGAGTATTATATCAAAAGAGACCGTTGCTTCACAATATGATGTTACGGGGATAGGTCCTACAACTAAAGTGTTGTCATTGTTACCACAAGAAGGACTTGGATCACCAGGAACACAAGGACAGCTCTGTGAGCCTTCCGTGTCTTCAAATGCAAATACATTGGTGGTTACTCCAAAGGTCCCAGTTGCGTCTTGGTCGTTGCCATCAGCAAACCAGGGGTTTCCTTTATCGGTAAGTCCGGAGGTTGCTCCGGGTGTCTGACTGCTCCAGTTAAGGGCGTCAATCTGTACTGTCTGGCTAAATATCGGGGTTAAGGATATCAGTGAGACAGCAATTAATAGGATTAATTGTCTCATCGGTTTTAAGATCATGCTACTTATATAGACACGATATCTTATATATCCCCCCTTAGCTCTAGCGGTCGCTAATGTCAGCTACTTTACATTAAGAGCTGAGTAGGGTAAAATACTTATCTAAGTCACCCGATAATGGTGGTTAAGAGAAAACTTCTACTTTTGCGGATCATAACAAATAGGAAATATGGCATTAAGCGAACAAGAGCTTATAAGACGAGAAAACCTTCAAAAAATCATTGATTTAGGTATTAATCCATATCCAAGTTCCGAATATAGTATAACACACTCATCGGCAGAGATCTTAGATAACTATACTGAGGAAAAGAAAGATCAGTTCGCGGAAATATCCATAGCAGGAAGGCTCATGATGAAAAGAATCATGGGAAAAGCATCATTTGCGGAGCTTCAGGATAGTGCTGGAAGAATGCAGATCTATGTAAATCGCGACGAGATATGCTCCGGAGAAGACAAGGCGTTGTACAACACAGTCTTCAAGAAGCTGCTTGATATCGGTGATTTTATAGGTGTTAAGGGCCATACCTTCACCACTCAGACTGGGCACACAACGCTTCACGTTACAGAATTAACTGTTCTGAGCAAGTCGCTAAAACCATTGCCAATTGTTAAGACAGATGCAGATGGCAAAGTACATGATGCTGTCACTGATCCTGAGTTTAGATATAGACAGCGATACGCTGACTTGGTAGTTAACCCAGGTGTCAAAGAAACATTTGTCAAGAGATCCAAGATGTATACGAGCATGAGATCATTCTTGAATGAGAAAGGATATATCGAAGTTGAAACTCCGATACTTCAACCTATATACGGTGGAGCTGCTGCAAGGCCGTTCAAGACCCATCATAATACGCATGATCGCGATCTCTACCTAAGGATAGCAAACGAGTTATACCTCAAGAGACTCGTTGTGGGAGGCTTTGACGGAGTATATGAGTTCTCTAAGGACTTCAGAAATGAAGGCATGAGTAGATTTCACAATCCAGAATTCACACAAATAGAGCTTTATGTAGCTTATAAAGACTACGAGTGGATGATGAACTTGGTGGAGGAAATGATCGAGAAAGTAGCCGTAGATGTGACTGGATCGACAGTCGTCAAGGTTGGAGACAATGATATCAACTTCAAGCGGCCATGGAAGAGATACACTATGTATGGTGCGATTGAAGAATTTACGGGAGTGGACATCAGTGAGATGGATGAGGCACAGATGAGAGATGCTGCTAAGGAAATGAAAGTGAGCTTGGATCCTACAATGGCAAGAGGGAAAATCATAGATGAGATCTTTGGTGAAAAGTGTGAGCCACACTTGATACAGCCGACTTTCATCACGGACTACCCTATCGAGATGTCACCGTTGGCTAAAAAGCACAGAACAAAAGAAGGGCTTGTAGAGCGCTTTGAAGCGATCTGCAATGGTAAAGAGATCAGTAACGCTTTCTCTGAGCTCAACGATCCTATCGATCAACGAGAACGCTTTCAAGCTCAATTAGAACTTGGAAAACGTGGAGACGATGAAGCTATGGTCTTAGATGAAGACTTCTTAAGAGCTTTAGAGTATGGCATGCCTCCAACTGCAGGTGTTGGAATCGGTATGGATAGACTTGCTATGATCATGACCAACTCTAATAGCATACAAGACGTACTGTTCTTTCCTCAGATGAAACCAGAAGGACATACTGAAGAAAAACTTGAAGCATAAAAACAAAAAAATAGTAGACAATACTCTATAAATTGAAAATTCAAATCGAATAAACGATGTCAAAATTATTAGAAGGTAAAAGAGGAATCATATTTGGAGCACTGGATGAGAAATCCATAGCTTGGGCGATTGCTGAGAAGTGCCATGAGCATGGAGCGCAAATCACACTAACCAATGCTCCTGTTGCTTTAAGATTTGGAAAGATCAATGAGCTGGCAGAGAAGCTTGGGACAATTGTAATCCCAGCAGATGCAACATCTCTTGAAGACATAGAGAACTTGTACACTAAGTCTATGGAACATCTTGGTGGAAAAATTGATTTTATCCTTCACTCGATTGGCATGTCACTCAATGTTAGAAAAGGAAAAGAGTACACTAATCTTAATCATGAATGGATGAAGAAGACATTTGACATCTCTGCCATCTCTTTCCACAAAGTGATGCAAGTAGCTTATCAAAATGATGTGATGAATGATTGGGGTTCTATAGTAGCGCTTACTTATATGGCAGCACAAAGGACTTTTCCAGAATACAATGAAATGGCTGAGTCCAAGTCTCTTTTAGAATCCTTTGCTCGTAGCTTCGGTTATCACTATGGTGCTAAGAACAAAGTAAGAGTCAATACAATCTCCCAATCTCCAACCATGACTACAGCAGGTAGTGGTGTAAAAGGTTTTGATTCGTTTTACGACTTTGCAGATAAGATGGCCCCACTTGGTAATGCTGATGCAGAATCTTGTGCGGACTACTGCGTCACGTTGTTTAGCGATCTGACCAGAATGGTGACCATGCAAAACTTGTTTCATGATGGAGGGTTCTGCAACATGGGAATCAACTCAGCTGCACTACTCTAAGTCCGTCTTGGATTAATCTAAGAAAGTCCACTTTATACCAAACCGTAACTTGAAGTCGTGTCTCGGAAGGGCTGAGACGAGGGAGTAATCAAAGATTCTAACTTGTCCACCATTGACTTCAAGGAGATCTGTCGACCTGAGTCGATGAAGCACATCTATGCCTTTTACAAAGATGTGAAACGGCCCTACCTTGCCTTTAAGGTATGGATTGAGTATAACAACGTTGTTACCTCTGGCTTGGCCATTGTTATAAAACTCTCCTGTGACTGCATAGAACTCAGGAAGGTCAAAGGCCGGTATAAAATAAGTATCAGCACCTAATCGAGTCAACATTCTCTTTTTAAATAGGTAGAATTGTAAAAAGACTTTGCCAGTATAATTGATCTTAGGAACTGCGAAGTTGTCATCTGAGATGCTCTGTAGCATAACTGCATGACTTGTATAAAAAGGTCCCAGCTTTACGTCTTGTTTTACTCGAAGACTGAGTCGATTAACAGAGGTAGAGATTTGCTCAAAGGTCCCTCTATTACTTATCGCAAATAGATTCTTAAAAGATTGGAACGACAAATCCACACTTGTTGCTGTTGGCTTATGAGATCCACTTAATTTTAGAAAGATACCATTGGGATTATTCCAATCTTCATCAGAGTATACAGTGTTGTTAACAATAAGCTTACGATGTAACAAAGACGGAACGGTGCTTTTATATCCACCTTCTAATTGAAACATTAGATCTTCCGTATGTAAGTAATCTAACTTACCTTTTAAAACTGAAAGTCCGGATGCATCCAAGAGGCCTAACTTACTATCAATGTCAAAATTAATCCGCTCAGAAAGTTCGTTAGCAAAGCCAAGGCTCAATATACTTTCAAAGTAGTTTTGGTTTTCAATTGTCCCTAAGCTGTGCTTTATATTGTTGATATCTACTCCTGCTCTGAATAAACCTCCTTTAAAGGGTTTCTTAAGCTTATTAGAAAGTCTAATCTCACTAGTGTTGTTGATGTATGACAATGTATCGCCCGGGAGGTCGATTAATATAAAATCATTGCCATTGGTGGAGAGATTGACACTCGAAGAATTAAAGCCATTAGAGACGAAAGACAGTTTGGAATCTAAAGTAAATCTCTCCGGGGCAGATATAGAGTCTTTAAAAACGATGCTGTTACCAATCTCAAAAGTTCTTGCGCTTTGAGCTATGGATATGACATCTGATGTGCCGTAGAAGTTTCTATTTACATTTTGACTAATGGCTGGTCGATCATAGTTTATATAAGTGATGCGATTGCCATGCTTACTTTTTTGCGACATCTTTAGGTTGAGCCGCTTCAGAGTATTGAGTTGGGCTTCTTGGTCGTTGCCAAAAAGAGATCTATCACCGTCGTCGCTATAAGAGTGATAATTAAAATTGAGCAGGATGTTTCTTGCAAAGGATCTATAGAACTTAGCAGTAAAGTTAGAAGCCCCTCGATGCCGTCCTAAGCCGCTACCCTGACGGATGGCGTGGATCTCAGCAAATGATCGATTAACTTCTATAAGATGTGGAGACGCGGTGCTGCTGAGTACTTGGTCAAAGAGATGACTACCGAGCCTTACTCCTTCTTCTGGCAGATACCACGGTTGGGCTTGGCTCCCACTGTTGTCGGATCCCAAATTGGGAAGTATAAAGTCAGCTTTATATTGAGGTTCTAAAACGTGAATATCATTTACGAAAGTGTCAAGATTATAAATCGGAATCCTCAAGTCGCTCAACACATATGCAGTATATATCAAGTCTGGTCGCTCCATCGTGTCTGATGGATTGATCATAGCTGGAGGGCTTTGGCCATTGAACTGACCACTATTGAAATCAGGTACTCTATCCTGCCCAATACTTTGGTCTGCCAAAAACACCATACTCAGCAAGCAGAGAAGCAGAATGCGAGCAGCCCTCAAGGTATAATAATGATCCTTCCTAAATATCACAATGCGAAGTTATGATAGATCAACGAGCGAATGGGCTTATGTGTATAAAAAAGAGGGAGTAAGTATCCTTACATCCCCCCTTTTACAGCATAACAACACTCTTCTGGTACTTAGTTAGTTGCTCTTAGGCACATCACTAAATATCCCAATATTTTCAAGGTAGAGGCCTTTGTCTTGGACATTGGCGTCACCATTTAGATCGTAATCTTGCTTGTAGTAACTACTGTGTTGACCATTCTCTTTTAACCATTCGCTGATATCACCAACGTTTATGTCTGTTGAGGAGATCCCTGTAGTATACTGATCACCATTAGCTGCATACATCGCAAACACACCTGGTGCTATCTCTTTTTGTCCAGAACCAATAAGTCTCACATATGATTGATTAGCTCTAAAGTCAAATGATATCTCTCTCTGTATGACCGGCATCGCTTGCGGCGACATGACGATCAAGTGGTTTCTATGTTCTATTACGACATAGTATTCTTTTGTTGGATCAACTAAACAACAGTCGTTCTCATCAAATGAGATCGTACCGTCTTGATGTAGCATACCTGCTCGAGTACATGCTTCATACTCTATCGACTCTGTAGATCTTAGACTTACAAGTACCCAGTCTACTACATCATCAGGATAGTAGAGATTGTTCTCTGCGATAGAACGTGACTCAAATGTCATACCCATCTCGCTACCCATGTACCACGGACCTTCATCATATGGCTGTCCTGCTTCAGTATACTTCCCTAAGAAAGTAGTTGGCTTTTGGCCTGGAAGATATCCCAGTTCATTAAGCCTTTTATTCATAACACCCTGATCATAATCGTAAGTACCTTCCATAAGGACTTGGACATTGAGTTCAGCACAAATCATAGTACAGTCTTCTTCATAGTCAATTGGAATATTGAAGGTTCTCAGGCAATTATTTGCATCAGCGATAATCAATGTATATGATCCCGTATCAACATTTTCCAAATAAGGAGTCGTTGCTCCTGTACTCCATTCGTAAGTATAAGGTCCTGTATCACCTTCTATTATAACTTCGATGTTGCCATTTGATGTGCCGCACAAAGGCGCTGTGATATCAAGTTCAGCGGTATATGCACAGTCTGTAGACAATGCTGCATCAATGTTTTCTATGTTTTGACCACTGATTAAGAACAAAGTCTCAGACTGGCCGCTTACAGGATCGACATCACTATCTGATGCTCCATCAAGCGTTGCTTTGTATGGACCTATGCCATAACCTGTAGGCGGTACAACGCTGATTATATATTCGCCTGGAGGCAAATTAGTAAATGAATAACTTCCATCTGAATTAGTTGTTGTTGCAGCGACTATCTCTCCTTCTCCATTTAACAGCTCTACTCTTACTTCATCCATTCCACCTTCTGCGTTATCTTGGATACCATCATTGTTGTTATCAAGCCAAACGAAGTTTCCAATAGAACCTGTCTGATAGAAACCTCCATCGACATTATACAGTGACTCATTGATATCTAATTGGAAAGGTGGTGTTTGATTATTGAACTTCAGATCACTGTTGTTGGCTTGGATGCCCTGATTAGGAAGTGTCGGTGCATATGTGCTGGCAGGCGTAAACTGAAGGTAATAAATACCTGGAGGCACGCCATCGAATCGATAACTTCCATCTACATCTGAGGCTGTAGTCATGATAAGACTATCATTTTCATTCAAAAATAACTCTATCGCTACATCCTCTATCCCTGGCTCTCCTACTTCTTGGATACCATTTCGGTTAAGATCTTCCCATACAAAGTCTCCGATAGATCCGGAAGCATATGAGCCAAATGTGTATACCAAGTAATCGTCTGGTATAATAGAGTCTATAGTTGTAATTGAGCCTCTGACTTTGTTACTGATACCACCACTGAAAGAAGGTCTGCTTCTTGAGTCTCTCAGGTACAGAAGGTCTTTCTCTGAAGGGATAACCCTCCACTTATCACCATCCCAGCCTAGGATGGTCAATCTATCTAAGTCATCATTGGTGATCCTCTCAATCTCACTAAATATATCCCAAGTCAGGGTAACCTTAGTTGGGACACTACCATCTATATCCCAATATTCTAAATCACTTACACTGACTATATCGTCTGTTTTTGAAGTTTGTGGAAACGGCCCACCTACTGGTAGTACCTGATAGTCGCCACCATATAAGGTATTGGTTATCGCGCTTGCAGGGTCCACTTTAAAGTAAGCAGCTCTGGTCCCACTAGCTCCGTCGATTGCAATGGGTCTAAACTTACCATTGTCGCCAATAGGAAAGACAAACGCATCATCACCGTACTTCTTAACGTATCCATCTACATGCGAATCATCACCTATGCCTTTCCATCCTGGAGAAACATCCGAGAAGCCTATAATTCCATATTTGGAATTATTAGTAGTCCGCTGCGTTCCAATAATCCCAGGCAAAGCGCCATCGCTTCCTTTATTAAAATCATGGGTTCCAAAGATTACACTTTCTCCATCGTTATGTATAAAAGTATTTCCAAAAGAGGTCGATTGTGATTGGAGACATGATGCCCAAGCAATCAAAGAAAATAGGATGATTATATGTTGTACTCTTTTGTCCATCTTCGGGTAATATACCTCAGTTTTAAATTATAATTTCTTACTTAACAACAAATACTACATTGATGTATGTACAGTTACCAGCTGGCACAGAGGACACATCGTATGTAAATACACCGTTGTCATCTAAGCTGTAGTTGGTAAATACAGTGCCATCAAGATCTGTAACATAATACTCTAACTCAGCTCTGCCATATGTTGGGATAGCTCCTGCAGATGATGGACTCGCTAATAATGGCGTTCCAAATCTGTCTACATATTCT